>DATCTB010000395.1:0-4229 GCA_036568185.1 Bacteroidales bacterium
TGTTTCATAGAAACTTATTTTAATGTATTGAAAAATGTAACTATTTAAATTCTTCAGCAAAGATCAGTGTTTAGGTTTAACTGTGAAAAAATTATCAATACATATAGGTCTTTAATTTTGATGTTTTGTGATAGTACAAAAGCTGATTTAAATCAGGAAAAATTCTGATAATTAGCTATATTTGCAGCGGGAAAAAATTCCAAAAAAATGGAAAGTGCTTTTGATCAGTTAAGTAGTTGTACGATAAGCTCATCGCATTGTAAGTGTTTTGAAAAACTTACGGATGATGAGAAAAAGTTGTTAGAAGCTAATTCAGTTAATATTAAGTATAAGAAGAAGGAAATCATTTGCAAACAAGGCACTTTTGTTTCGCATGTTATGTATATGGAGTCCGGCCTGGCAAAAGTGTTTTTAGATAATGGCGCTAATACCCTGGTGCTTAAAATTATACCCGATGGCAACCTGATTGGGTTGGCATCTGTTTCGGAAGAATCCAATACTTACCATTACTCAGCTATGGCTTATATCGATTCTGTTGTGAAGCAGGTAGATATTAAAACATTCAGGCATTTGCTCCATCAAAATCCGCATTTTGCCAAGGATGTTATTGATATATTAAGCTCAAACAGCGTGCAGATTTATGGCCGCTTCTTTTGTCTTACCCACAAACAAGCATATGGCCGTCTTGCCGATATCTTGATTTGTTTGTCTGATAGGATTTTTAAAAATGCTGAATTTGAATTGCCGCTATCGCGAAAAGATTTGGCTGAATTGTCAGGAATGAGTTCTGAGACAGTTATCAGGATGTTGAAAAAATTCCATGATGATGGCCTTATTTTCATGGAAGGAAAAAGTTTTAAATTAGTTGATTACAACCGTTTGAAAAGAATCAGTGAAACCGGATAGTATTTTAATTAAACTTTCCCTCCGAAAATATATCCCAGGTCTGTTATTTTCTGACCAATCTGTTCAAGATTGAGGTCTTTTCCAAAAATCTTCACTCTATTTGTTTCTGGATTTGCGACTGCGTTTCCAATGTTTTGCATGCTTTTCAGGCCGGTTTCAACCCTGTTTTTGCAATGCTCACAAGTCATCCCTTCAACATTAATTTCCAGGCTAGGTACTTCAATTGAAAAACCTTGTGGATCCAGTGATTTCGAAGTGTTCATTTTATTAAAAATATTTTTTACAAAATAATAGGCAATTAATAAAGTCAATAAAACTGCTGAAGAAATATTGAGCCATTCGGGCAGAAAACTATGGTGGTGCTCGCCCATTCCAAGAATTGGAGCAAACCAATTTACAGGAAGGAAATAATCGATTATTAAACCAAAAAGTATTGATCCCGAAATGAGTGCAGCCAAATAAATGAAAAGCGTTTTCTTCCCAAAGTTGTTGGCAATTACAGTCATAGTTGCTGCATTAGTGGCAGGGCCAGCCATTAAAAAAACAAGCAAGGTTCCGGGCGAAAGCCCTTTCAACAGTAGTACTGCAGCTATCGGAACCGAAGATGTTGCGCAAACATATAATGGTATTGACACCACTAATATAATTAGCATGCCCAGCAATCCGGTAAGTTTGAAATCTGTAAAAAAATTATCAGGAATTGCTACCGCGATAAAGGCTGCAATCAGCAAACCAATAACCAGCCACTTGGCAATGTCGGCAACCATCTCAATAAACGCGTAATCAAGAACAGCTTTCAGCGTTTTTTTTGGCTTAAAAGTTTGCTCAACAGCCACTTTTTCTTTCTTTTTGTGGGTACTATTTTTTTCAAAACGGTTGGTGAGTAAGCCGCCAGTTAAGCCAGTAACCAAGGCAGCCACTGGCCTTATCAAAGCAAAAGGCAATCCCAGCATCGACCAGGTAACCAGGATTGAATCCACCCCGGTTTGTGGCGTTGAAATTAAAAACGAAACCGAAGAGCCTTTGGAAGCTCCGTTATTATACAATGAAATCCCGGCAGGCAGAACGCCACAAGAGCATAGTGGCAAAGGAATCCCCAGCAGGCTGGCATTCAGTACAGAATTGAAATTACTCTTTCCCAAATATTTATTCATCAGGTTTTGTGGCAGAAACACTTTCAGCAGGCCTGCAAAAAGAAAACCCAACAGCAAATAAGGCGCCATATCCTTAGTGAGGTCAACAAGTGCTTGCAGGTAGTTTAGAATTATTTCAGACATGATTAGTTACCAAAGTTTTTACAAAATTACATATAATGAAGTTTAGATATATTAGAGTAGCGTACTTTTAACTTTACTTAAGTTTCAAGATAATAAATCACCTCATCAAACTTGACAGGGTTTTCGCCCGATAAAATAAATGCATCTTGCCTGCCTTCAACGGCGTGGCAGTAGTCGTGGTGGCTGTTCCAGATGTGTTCCATATACCATTCGGGTTCTTTTCCCCACCTTAAATCAATTGATTTTCTTTCCAGGAAAGTTTCCTTGCCAATGGCCATGAAAATTTTTTTATCGAATAATTCAAGAAGCCGATTTTCATAAAAAACAAACAAACCTTCGGCTATAACTATGTCGTTCGATTTTTTTTCTTCAAGAATTAAATTATAAAATTTGTCAAAATCAAGCGATTCAGGAATTTCCCAGTTTGTGTGCCCGTTTATTTTAGGAATATGAGCCGTCGGCATCGCGTAGTTATCCTGGCAAAGCACGCTTACTTTTTTATCAGAAAAATAATCCTTCAGCCTCTTAGCCAGTTTCGATTTTCCGGCTGTACTGATTCCACCAATACCAATAACCATTTTGTTTTGTTTTTTACAAAGAAACTAAAAAAGGTCAAGGATAATTGAAGAAAACCATTTAGGTTTTTTTTATTTAAGAAAATATTTTCGTCCTCCCTGTCCGGGAACAAACTGGTAAGCTCCCAAATCAGGAAGGGGAAGCCGTGGGTTGCCAAGAATATCTTCAGGTACAGTAATAGCTATTTCCGGATTGCCATAACCAATGGCTGGCGAAAGTGTATCCAGACGGTAATCATTGGTTTGAAAATCAACAAACAAAGGATCCTGGTTTTTTAAGATTTGATTAAAATTTTCCGGGTTAGTAACATTTCTGGTTGTTTTCAGGATACAATTGGTCAAATAATACAGCGAATCAGCACCACCATCCATTTCAGTTCCGAACTCATTTTGGTTATAACCATATATTATTCCATTTCCAAAGTTGAAATTCATCGGAAACGAAACAGGGTTTCCAAGAGTATCGTTAACATAATTATTCAGGTAAACTGCCGGAGTATTCCTAACCGAAAAAGGCCAATAATCAGCAATAGTGGTTTGTATGAAATTGTAATTTCCGCCCAAAGTGAGGCCAAGGCAATAGCCACCACAATTGGCAACCACGATATTTGATGCTTCAATATTAAATAATCTTGAAAAAATACCAAGTCCATCCATGTTTTCAATAATAACATTTTTCATTATAAGCTGATTATCAGTAGGGCGGAGAAAAGATTCGGCCTGAATTCCAATAAACCCATTTTTTATTTCAGCATTATAAATTTCATGGTTTTCACCAGTCCGGCCTTCCATCAGCCAGATGCGGTCCCATTGTCCGGGTACATCATCATAAAATGACTCGAGCCTGTCTCCTCCAAATGTTACATTGTTTTCGCGCGTTCCCATTACTTTCAAAACGCCGTCAGTGTATGCCCAAAGGCCGCCACCTTTATGGAAATACACTTTTGTGCCTTCTTCAATAATTAATTTTCCGTAAGAATTAATTACGGCGTAACCGTAAATTACATAGGGTTTTTCGCTTGTCCAGGTAACGGTTTGCAAGCTGTCTGCTACAACTTTATAAGCGGGGAAACCGGGCGTGTAAGTATCGGCAAGAATATAATTGGCATTTTGTCCCCAGGCAACCAATTTTATTTTTTGTTCATTTCCATTTGTAATAAAACTTAGAGAGTCTTCCACAACAAATGGATTGTTGATGTTGTTTGGGTCAATGGTAACTCGTGCAAAAAGGAAAAGGCTGTCGTTTGCGGCGATGTCAATATCGGAAAACTGGTATCCGGCCACTCCGTCAAGATTAATCCTGTACGGTGAACTCGGCCCCCCATTCAACTGGACACTCGAAATGCTGATGTTGTTGTTTGAAGTATTGTAAATCATCAACTTATACGTTGCCGAGCCAAGAGTTGTAAAAACAGTATCGAATATGATAGAATCGTTTGAAAAACTCAATTGTATTGAAGGATCCGTGTCA
>DATCTB010000396.1:0-12255 GCA_036568185.1 Bacteroidales bacterium
GAAAATAAGCAAGTGCCACCCATTTTTCTGAAACAGAAAGTAGCACAAATGTAGTTTGAATTAAATAGAAAAATGGAAACAATAGTATTGACAACAAGTATTTTACAGAGCTTCGGAATTGTGGGTCCTTAATTTTTCCAGCCAATAAAACCGTGAGTTGCCAGGGAAAGAAATTGTTGAAGTAGCCAAAAACAAAAAAAGGAAAACCTAAAATGACTAAAAAAGTACCCGAAACGATTTGAAAAAATTTTCGTTTACCTTTTGCAAGTGTTTCAAAATCAAGTTTATTAGATTTAAGTTCATTTTCAAACTCTTGAACTAATGTGTTCAGTGAGATCATTTTCTCAGGATTGCTTTTTTCAACCTTTTCAAGCTTTTCAATTATTTTTTGTTGCCCATAAAATTGCTCGATTTCCGTCTTATTTTCCAATTTTAATTGCTCAGCCCTGTATTGCCTGAGTTGGTTGTATAAGTCATAAAACTCTTCGCTTTCAATATCTATCATCAACAATTTGATGGCCTCGTGCAAATCATCTTTTAATCTAGTGATGGCAATGGCGGGATTATTTTTGTACAAATCGAAATAGTCAGAAACTGAGATTGGTTTCCCAAAATTCACCAATAAAATGCTCCTGAAGCTTTCATAATCAGAATAATACAATCCAATTGGAACGATTTGGATGTTCATTGAAAAATCATTTTCCTCTTCGGTTTTGAAGGCAATCCGGGCAAAACCCTTTTTCAGTTGCCTGAGTTTGTGAAAACCAGCGTGGGTGCCTTCGGGCAATACAACCAACCCATCGCCGGCATTGATTACATCGACAGTTTTCTGAAAAATTGCATCATTTTTTTTCAACGAATCATAACCATCCCGAATTCTGAAAACAGGTAATATTTTTAAGAAATAAAGAATCTTGGCCAGCCAGGGTTTGCCAAAAATATCTGCACGAGCCAGGAAAACCAGCAGGCGCGGGATGGTGAACAGCGGCCCAAGTGCGTCCATCAGTGCATTCTGGTGATTTGGTGTGAAAATAAGGTGGCCATTTTCCGGAATATTTTCAGGATTAACAACAATTACTTTCTTATAAAAAACCTTGTTGTGCCACCACTTAGCCCAGAATTTCAGCAGGGCATAACCAAACGATTTATTTTCAATATTTTGAAAGCCCATTTTCAATCTTTTATTTTAGTTTTCTGAAAACCAAATGAAAACCGAGTCCAGATGCCGGCCATAAAAAAGCCGGAAAAAATATGCCATATTCCCCACCAGGCAGCTATGATAGCCATTCCGCCCAACTCCAGTTCAGGTGGGAAAATTTTTGGATTAAAAATTAAAACTAACGCCAAACCTGAATTCTGGATACCGGTTTCTATCGAAATTGTCCTTCTATCCTGAATTTTAAGCCGGTTAAGCCTAGCAAAATAATAGCCTGTTGCCAAAGCCACAGCATTGTGAACCAATACGATAAGAAAGATAAATTCGATGGCCTTCAGAAAATGGCTGAAGTTTTTTATCAATGCCAGGGCCACAATTACCGCGAAAATAAGAAGAGAAACCCTTTTAATTGGCTTGCTGATTTTTTTGGTAAATGAATAAAATCGGGTATTGACAAAAACCCCGGCTATTAAAGGAATACCTAAAATTAAAAATACGGTTTGAAACATTTGCCATCCATCAATTTCCAATGGCTTTACCAGTGCTGACGAATCGATGTGCGAATAATACTTGACAGCCCAAGTTCCCCATAATTCAAAATTCAAAGGGGTAATAAAAACAGCCCCAAGTGTTGTAATCGCCGTCAAACTTACCGAAAGGGCAACGTTGCCTTTAGCTAGCGCAGTATAAAAATTTGAAATATTTCCGCCCGGGCAAGATGCTACCAAAATCATTCCCAATGCCATGGTTGGCGAAAGAAAACGGTGAAAAATAATGGTTAATAAAAAGGTAATAAAGGGCAATAACAAAAATTGTGAAGCCACACCCACCACGGCAGCTTTGGGATTGGTAAAAAGCTTTTTAAAGTGTTCAATTTTAATTTCCAGGGCAACACCAAACATAATGAATGCCAAGGCAATATTCAAAATGTGAAGATCACCGGGGCTGAATTCCAGGCGAATATGATCGAGTGCTTCAAGTGGATTAGTTACCAAAATAGAATAGTAATATTAAGGCGGTAAATGTAAGAAACCTTTTTTTCAAAACTTAATTTTGCTTCGGTTGCTAAAAAAATTGATCCCAAAATTGTCATAGCAGTCAACTGTTCTTATATTTTTTATTAAGAAAATGAGACATGCTGCCTAATTTATAATGCAGAAAAATAGCACGGAATGCTTATATGTTATTGTATTGTTTTATTTTTGGCTTCTATTAATCACCAAAAAAGGACCTCGGTTGACAGGATGCAGATAAGGATATATTTAAGCTTACGATTAACCGGGGTATTACTTGTTTTTTTTCTCCTGTTTCAAAACTCGGCCAAAGGGCAGGAGATGTTTGGTGTTACTCTTGGAAACTACAGTGGGGTGAATGGTATTATTATAAATCCTGCTACTATGACCAATTCCAAAAACTATTTGGATATCAATGTATTCTCGGCTGATTTCTTCATGTTTAATAATGCGTATTACCTTCCTTCTGCTGATGTAAGTATTTATGATATAATGAAGCCTGGCTTCGAATTTCCTACTTATGGTGAAAAGCAACAAAATCTTTTGTATTACAAAAACCAAAAACCTAAGCAAGCAACTGTGAATATTCGAATGCAAGGGCCCGGAGCCATGTACCAGTATGGAAAACATGCATTTGGGCTTACTACTTCATTCAGGTATTTTACTTCCGGAAACAATATAGCTTGGGAAATGCCAATTTTTGGTTATGAATCTTTGTCATACGAACCACTTCAAAATACGGCATTTAATGATTATTCTATTGATATTGCAACTTCAGCCTGGTTTCAGCTTGGCCTGAGTTATGCCTACAATATTTATAATTACATGGACCAATCTATTAGTGTTGGTGCAACTATCAGTAAATTATGGGGTTATGCAGGTATTTATGGTGAAGTTGACAATGTTGATTATATTGTTTTGGACGACAGTACGATTAACATTAAAAACCTTGACGGGAAAGCTGGCTATGCCGTACCGGTTGATTACAACAATAACGATTTAATCAACGATCCACTGTTCAGGGGAAGCGGGCTGGGAGTAGATATTGGCGTTTTGTATGTAAAAAAGAAATTTGTTGGCACCCAGCGATGGAAACATGCCAGCCAGCAGCAATTTGAAGACTATGTTTACCGTGCAGGGTTTTCAATAATCGATATAGGCCGGGTAAACTATAAAAACAACGCTCAACTTATTGATTATGATAATGTTTCAGCTTTTTGGCAAAACTTTGATACAATCTCGTACGATAATGTTAACCAGGTAGTTCAGGAAATAAGTGATGTGTTTTACGGAGATCCAAATGCCTCCTATGCAGGAAATTCTTTTAAAATTGGGTTGCCAACGGCTGTGAGCCTTCAGTTCGATTATCATTACAGTAAAAACATTTATTTCGGTGCCATTTGGATTCAGCCTGTCAGGCTAAATCAGCACACTTTGCGACGTCCTGCGCAGTTGGCTATTATTCCCAGGTATGAAACAAAAATGATGGAAATTAGTGTGCCCATTTCTTTATATAATTATAGGTATCCCCGTATTGGCCTGGCATTTCGATATTCATTTTTTACAATTGGTACCGAAAGGCTTGGTACTTACCTGGCAATTTCTGACCTGAATGGTTTAGATATCTACTTTTCTTTTAAAATCAGTTTTGGAAAGGGGACGTACAAGTTTAAATCTCACAACAAATGTTATAACAATGAATATGGTTATAGCGACAAGGAGAAAGCTAATTTCAAGAAGAAATAGCTTTAAAATTTGAATGTGATTTATTGATTTATTCAAAATTGATTATTTACAACTATTCTGTTGGGTTTTCAGAAAAAAAGCAATGTTTTCGCTTATTTTTGCCGCAAAGTTTTTTGCCGGCAGGCAAATTGCTAAATGAAAAAACAACAACTGAAAACTATAATTCTGGCAGTATGCATGTTGGCGTCTTTTTTTGTTAAAGCGCAAAATATGCATGGCTTGGCTTTTGGCGGATACAGCGGGATTTCATCAGCTTTCGTCAATCCAGCGCTAATGACTGGGACAAAAGTTTATTTGGATGTCAGTTTTCTGGGTGCAGACGCATTTCTTCAGAACAATATGTATTATTTCCCGCCCGAGTATAAAACAATCTGGAATCTTTTCAATACACGTGGTTATCTGATTAATGAGGGCGGTGAATTTATTTACGACAGGACCTATAATTATTTTAATAATAAAAGAAACAAGTACCTTACCACCAACGAAATCATTAGCGGGCCTTCTGCCATGTTGCAAAAGGGCAAACACGCGTTTGGAATTTCTACTGCGCTCAGGTCGGTGCATACGGCCAATAATTTTCCTTACCAGGTACCAATTGTTATTTACCAGGGAACTTTTAACGACTTTCATTACATTAATTTTAACGATTACAATTACAGCTTCGTTTCTATGTCGTGGGGAGAAATCGGATTTAGCTATGCCATTGATTTTTACGAGGATAACAACAATAAGCTAACTGTTGGGGCAACGGCCAAATTGCTATTAGGATATGAAGGCACCTATATTGCCATAAATAACGCCAATTATGTTTTTACAGGTTATAATGCAGTGAATATTATTAATTTGAATTCTGAAATTGCCTATTCCTTGCCCATTGGATATGAAGATTTGGATGAGAATTCCATTATTGATTTTGGCTCCAGCCCAATCGTTAAAGGCTTTGGCCAGGGGCTTGATATAGGTTTGGTTTATACAAAAACTGAATCAAAAATTTCTCCTGTTAGCAGCAGGCGCCTTTGTGCACAACCCTATCAGCCCTATAAGTATCGAATAGGGTTTTCAATTATGGATATAGGCGGGCTGACTTTCAATAAAAAAGCTGCTGTTCAGTCGTTTACTGACGTAAGTAAGTATTGGCAAGAGTTTGACACAATCGGTTTTCATGGTGTAAATTCATTTATGGGAATGTTAAGTGAAGTATTTTACGGCGATTCTTCTGCAGCTTATTCGGGCAATAAATTCAGGATAGGTTTACCGACCAAAATCAGTCTTCAATTCGATTATAAAATCAAAGAAACTTTCTTTATTTCGGCTATCTGGACACAACCCATTCAAATCAATCTCCGAAGCCTGTACAGTGTGCCCTTAATTTCTGTAGTTCCCCGGTTTGAGAAAAATTACGTAGGCATAAGCTTGCCGGTTTCACTGTATAATTATCGTCAGCCAGTGATTGGTTTAGCCGTAAGGTTTTATTCAGTAACGGTAGGAACTGAAATGCTTAACTCATGGTTCGGTTTCGGCGACTTGACAGGTGTGGATGTATATTTCTCATTCAAACTTAGCCTGGAAAAGGGACGCTGTAATATTTCAAATAAAGGCGCTTGCTATAATTCTGATTTTGGAAGGAAAGGGAAACGAATCAAACCATAGTTTTTACATCCAGCGCATCCCTCAGCGCGTTTCCAAGTGTCATGAAAGCCAAAACCAGCACAATAATTGCTATTCCCGGAACAATTGCCAGGTAAGCCGAATCAAGGATAATAAAGCTGTAATATTCCTTAATCATACCGCCCCACGAAGGCATTGGAGGTTGTACACCAATTCCAAGAAAACTTAATCCAGCTTCAATAAGAATTGCTGCCGCGAAGTTGGCTGCCGAAATAACAATAACCGGGCTAAGAACGTTGGGAAGTATGTGTTTGGTAATTATTCGGTAATTTGAAAAACCCAGCGCAAAGCCAGCTTCAACAAATTCCTTTTCACGAATGCTGATTATCTGGCCGCGAACTATTCTTGCCACTTCAACCCACATTGTTAGGCCAACTGCAATAAAAATTTGCCAGAAACCCCTGCCCAAGGCAAAAGTGATGGCAATTACCAGCAATAATGTTGGAATTGACCAGACAACATTGATAAACCATATGATAATATCGTCAGTCCGGCCGCGGAAATAACCACTTAGCGAGCCCAGCAAAATTCCGATAAGCAATGAAATGGCAACTGAAATAAAACCTACCGAGAGGCTCACCCTTGTCCCAATTATCAGGCGGCTGAGGAGATCGCGGCCAAACTGGTCGGTACCTAGCCAAAAAGTTCTATTAACCAGATGTTTTTCTGTAATTGTTGCTCTTAAATCTGAAATGGGATATTCTTCTTGTTCTCCGTTAAAATTTATAAAACTTATATTGTCAGAATAAAATTCCGGTATTCCTTCTATGCTAAAAACAACATTTGCCAGGTTGAAATTCTCATAAATCTCAGAATCACCCGGATCGAATAATTGAACTACAATTTCATCTTCAGTATAATAATAATTTGAAATTGGAATTTGGGAGAAACTGTTTTTCTTCCCAAACATCATTTCCTGAATAAAATTAGTTTTCTCAGTGGTTTCATTTTTCTTTACTAAAAGCATACCAACTGAAAACCCCGGTTTTTGACGATTTATTTCAAGAATTTGGGTATTGGCATAAGGCGTATGGTCGGGTGTAATCAGGTAGCCAAGAATAGCGACAATGCAAGAAAATAGAATTACTGTAAGCGCAGCAACTCCGGTTTTATTCCTTAGAAATTTTGTCCATGCCAATTTGGATAAGGAGCCTGATGGAAGGTATTTTTTTTTCTTAAAAATCATCGCGAACCAAAGGTAGAAAAACAAATGAATTACAGATAAAACTTGAAAATTGAAAAATCATTTTTCCGTTCTTTCAATTTGAAAAATTTATATATTTGCAGCCCTTAAAACGGTGGTTGTAGCTCAGCTGGTTAGAGCATCAGATTGTGGTTCTGAGGGTCGTGGGTTCGAATCCCATCATCCACCCCTAAAAAAAGCCGTCTCATTGAGGCGGCTTTTACTTTTTCAACTCCAGGAAAAACTATACATCAATCCTGGCGTACTTGGCATTTTCTTCAATAAACTGGCGCCTTGGCGGTACTTCATCTCCCATTAACATTGAAAAAACGTGGTCGGCTTCCGAGCCATTTTCAATGGTTACCTGGCGCAAAGTTCTTCTTTCAGGATCCATTGTGGTTGACCACAATTGCTCAGCATTCATTTCACCCAAACCTTTGTATCGCTGAAGGTGAATTCCTTTTTCACCATCAGGTGATAATTCCAGACTAACACGCTCGCGTTCTTCTTCTGTCCAGCAGTACCTTTCGGTTTTTCCTTTTCTCAGCAAATAGAGAGGTGGAGTTGCAATATAGATATATCCTTTTTCAATAAGATCTATCATATGCCTGAAAAAGAAAGTCAAAATCAGGGTTGCAATATGGCTTCCATCAACGTCGGCATCAGTCATGATGATGATTTTGTGGTAACGTAATTTCTCCAGATTCAATGCTTTCGAATCTTCCTCTGTACCAATAGTAATACCAAGTGCTGTGAAAATATTTCTAATTTCTTCACTTTCAAAAATTTTGTGGGGCAAAGCTTTTTCAACATTCAATATTTTACCACGTAAAGGCAAAATAGCCTGAAATTTCCTGTCGCGACCCTGTTTAGCTGTACCACCGGCCGAATCACCCTCCACCAGGTATATTTCTGTCAATGCAGGATCTCTTTCCGAACAGTCAGAAAGTTTCCCCGGAAGGCCAGAACCTGAGAGCACATTTTTTCTTTGAACCAACTCACGTGCCTTACGGGCAGCATGGCGTGCAGTGGCTGCAAGTATTACTTTCTGAACAATAATTTTGGCGTCTCTTGGATTTTCTTCCAGGTAATTGCTCAATGCTTCGCTAATCATGCTGTCAACCGCACCCATCACCTCACTATTTCCAAGCTTTGTTTTGGTTTGGCCTTCAAACTGAGGTTCAGCAACTTTCACTGAAATCACAGTTGTCAAACCTTCGCGAAAGTCATCACCATTGATATCAAATTTCAGTTTAGCAAGCAATCCCGATTTTTCGGCATAACTTTTCAAGGTACGGGTCAGCCCTCTTCTGAATCCGGCGAGGTGTGTGCCTCCTTCATGCGTGTTGATATTGTTGACGTAAGCGTGCAGGTTTTCCGAAAATGAGGTGTTGTAGCGCATCGAAATTTCAATCGGAATTCCATTTTTCTCACCTTCCATATTGATGGTGTCAGGAATTAATTTTTCCCTGTTTTCATCAAGGTACTCAATAAAATCTGATAATCCGTTTTCTGAAAAGAAAGTTTCATTTTTAAAACCATCTCCATTGTTGTCATTACGTTCATCAGTTAATGTCAATGTAATGCCTTTATTGAGAAACGCCAATTCACGTAAACGTGCTGCCAGTATATCGAAATCATATTCTGTTACCAGGAAAATGCTATTGTCTGGTTTAAAACGGATTTCAGTTCCTGAATGACTTGATTCGCCAATAACTTTAACAGCATATTGAGGCTTGCCTTTAGAATATTCTTGTTGGAAAATTTTCCCTTCCCTGTAAACAGTTGCAATAAGTTGAGTTGACAAAGCATTCACACAACTTACGCCTACACCGTGCAACCCGCCTGAAACTTTATACGAACCTTTGTCGAATTTTCCACCTGCATGCAGCACAGTCATAACTACCTCCAGTGCTGAACGATTTTCTTTTTCGTGAATCCCGGTAGGAATTCCACGGCCATTATCTTTGACGGAAATTGAATTATCTTCGTGAATAGTTACATTTATTGTATCGCAATAGCCAACCAAAGCCTCGTCAATCGAGTTATCAACTACTTCGTAAACCAAGTGGTGAAGCCCTTTTACATTAACATCCCCAATGTACATTGCCGGTCTCTTACGCACGGCTTCTAAACCCTCAAGTACTTGAATGTTGTCTGCTGTATAATTTTCTCCTGCCAGCCTGTTTTTTTCTTCTAAAGTCATATTTTTTTTTTCAATAAAAATTAGATGCAAAGGTAATCAAAATAAGGGCTTGATTCCTATTTTTAAAGCTTTTTAAGACTTCAAGTTATTAACAGTTTTTTAATAAAAAAAACTATTTTAAAATATTGAAATTCAGGAAGATGAAAATTACTTTTTGAAGACCCGGAATTGATGCTTATCCAGTTTCTTTCGATTTTATTTTAAAAAAGAAAAAAAGGAAAAAATTCATATTTTTTTAGAAACTATGGTTCGAAAATAAATTATCAATTTGCTTGAATTTGAGTTATATTTGTAGGTTTCCAATCAATGAAGGCAGTGAAATTTATTATTATCATAGCAACAATGCTTTTTGCTGCTTAATTATAACCAAAAAACATCCTAAATTATGAACGAGGAAGGAAAAGGATATTTAAGTTTTTCGCAAAAAAAAGAATTGATTCCTCAGCCCGAAATGCTGGAAACAGCTGTGAGAAAAAATAAACTAATCGTTGGTATTCCAAAAGAAAAGTCGGAAAATGAGTGCCGTGTTGGAATCGTTCCCGAGGCGGTTTTGTTGTTGGTTGAAAACGGTCACCGCGTGCTGGTTGAAAGTAATGCCGGACTAAAAGCCCACTTTACAAATGAACAATACGCTTCAGCCGGAGCCGAAATTGTGAGCAGCCCAAATGAAGTGTATAAAGCGGATATAATCGTCAAAATTTCACCACCCAGTGACTCAGAAATTGATTTGCTGGAACGTGGCAAAACTCTGATGTCGTCGATTTTCCTCAGAAACAGGGACAAAGCATTTTTTCAAAAATTAAGTGCTAAAAAAGTAAAAGCCATTGCCTACGAGTTCATCAAGGATAAAACCGGTGGTTTTCCGCTAATCAAATCAATGAGTGAAATTATTGGAAATACTGCCGTTTTGATTGCCGCTGAATATTTGAGCCATCCCACTTTGGGCCGCGGAATTATGCTCGGAGGATTTCCCGGAATAAAACCAACCGAAGTTGTGATAATCGGTGCGGGAACAGTAGCTGAAAATGCTGCCCGAACGGCTATTGGAATGGGTGCTTATGTTAAAATTTTCGATAATTCGATTTATAAATTGCGCAGTATCCAGAATAATTTGGGTTCAAGAATTTTCTCTTCAATTTTACAACCTAAAATTTTACTGAAAGCTTTGAAGGAAGCTGATGTTGTAATTTCAGCCAAACACTCGGCAAGTGGGCTTGTTCCGTGCTTTATCAGCGAAGATATGGTCAGCCAGATGACGCCGGGATCAGTTATTGTAGATGTTAGTATTGACCAGGGAGGCTGTTTCGAAACTTCACGCCTTACTACGCATAAAGACCCGGTTTTCCAGGTGCATGGCGTTACGCACTATTGTGTTCCTAACATTGCCTCGCGCGTGCCTCATACGGCCTCCTATTCATTAAGCAATTATATTGTTCCCATGCTGCTGAATATTTCTGATATGGGTGGAATCGACACAACCATTAAAAAGGACAATACTTTTAATAAAGGGGTTTACATGTTTAATGGTACACTGACGAATAAAAATATCGGCGAATTGTTTGATTTACCTTCACAAGACCTTGATTTGCTGATGTCTGCCTTCAGGTAGTTGTTATCTCAAACGGTAGAAATAAATATTTTTTTCCAAACCAACCAGCAGATTCAATTCGTTTTTTCCGGATAGGTTTAATGTAAAATAATCATTTTCAGGTAAGGAATAAATTGCTACTTCATCTGTATTGTCGAACAAATAAATAGAATTTTCATTTTCAGGAACAACGGCCAGCATGACTTGCTTGCTGTTGATTCTTTGAAATAAAGGTGCTGTTTTTACTTCAGAATTAAATGTATAACTGAAAAGTGTTTTTTTGAAACGGTCGAAAACTATAAGTTTTTTCCCATCAACATAAATAAAATCCATCACTTTGTCGCCGTTGAAATCTTCGTACAGGAAGTAATGTTGATGACTGAATTTCCCAAAATCAGTATATTGTATTTTTCCTTTTGCTGAAATGTAAGTTAATTTTCCCTGTTTATTGGTTGTTAATATTTCTCCTTTGCTGTTGGTTTCATTTTCATAATAATTTGAAAAAACAGCTTTTTCAATCGATGTTTTTATTCTTGTCATTGAACCAAACTTATCTGCAATATGAGCGGTTTCATCATTGTCGGTAACTACAAGAACAAGTTTATTTTTTGGTTCCAGGTAGGTGATTTGTTTAGTAACAATATCATCCGTTTTTGGCAGCTTCCAACCTGTTACCGGCTTTCCTTCAATTGTATAATTATGGACCACCTTGTCCGATTGGGCAATTAAAATCCGATATTCTTTTGCATTGCGGTAAAGTGTAAGGCCATTGGTTGCTGAAGGAGAAATTTTAACCGGAAAACCTGGTGCCGGTTCGCCATTTAGGTCTAATAAATAAATATTTTCTTTTGTATTGAAAAGCAACTGTTTGCCTTGGTTTTTATTGGCAACTACTTCATGAATTGTACCCAAAACCGGAGAATCTAGACGCTTTTGCCATTTCAAATTTCCTTCAGAACTGATACAAAACATGGTGAAAAGCTCGTCAATTACAATAATATCTTCGGAATTATTAGCTTCATTCCTTACCAGGAAAGGTTTCGAGGCAATTTCTGATTCCAATTGAAACTTCCATAAATACGGTTTTTCCTCTTTGAAATTTTTACTATGGTTGGCTGAAAAGCTTGTGTAAAAATATTTGTCGTACGCGTTAAATTGAAACGAAAGTAGATTTACCGAATTCAGGAATGTTGATAGAAAACCATCGTTTTTAATAATAGAATTGTTCAGGTATGTTTTGCTAAGAACCTCAATTTCCTTCGGCTTAATCATCAAAGTTATATTGGAAGAATTGGAGAGATTGTTGGAGAATTCAATAAAATTTTCATTGTTTTCCAGTGTTTTTTCAATTTCGACGGTTGAAATATAGGATGTGAGAGCAGCAGGAGAATTGGCAAATACTGCGTAATCGCCAAAGATTGTGTACCAGTTCTTTTCAATAATTTGAAAAGGAAATCCGAAAAGTTGGGAAAGTAGGTTATCAAATTTGATTGTTTTATAAACATACTCTTTAAATTGCTCGGAATCATTAGATTGGCTGTTTTTCGCGATTTGATCAAAGTAGTTTGCTCCAGCTTTTTTATCTTTCAATTTAATAATTGCCCAACTATTTTCCTCAATCAAATTGTTTTTCGTGGCAGTACTTGCCAGGCAAACTTCTTCGCCCAGTGTTGAAAAAAGGTTTTCTATAATAAC
>DATCTB010000397.1:0-2138 GCA_036568185.1 Bacteroidales bacterium
AACAAAAGGCGGCATTAAAACAATAGTGTGGACTGATACTTTGCAAACTACTTTTATGCTTTTGTCTATTATCATTACCATTTACCTTATTTTAAGTCATATGGAAAAGGGATTGGGTGAGATGGTTCAAACTGTGTGGCAATCAGATTTATCGCGGGTACTTGATTTTGATGTGAATAGCCCAACCTATTTTGTAAAAATGTTTTTTAGCGGTATGTTTATTACCATAGTGATGACTGGCCTCGACCAGGACATGATGCAAAAAAACCTGAGTTGTAAAAACCTGGGAGATGCGCAAAAAAACATGACTACGCTAAGCCTTATCCTGGTTCCGGTTAATTTGATTTTTCTTTTTTTAGGAGCTGTATTGTTCATCTATGCAACTCAATTCAATATTACCTTACCTGAGCTTTCCGACCATTTGTTTCCAACTATTGCTTTTGGTAGTTTGGGCGTATTCGCCGGTATAGTCTTTATTATCGGCCTGATTTCCGCGGCGTATTCAAGCGCCGACAGTGCATTAACAGCACTAACAACTTCTTTCAGCATCGACATATTATCTCTCGATAAAAAATACAATAACAACCAGATTTTATTAAAGAAAAACCGGCAATATGTTCACATGATGATGGCGGGCGTTATTGTTTTCGTCATTATACTTTTCAATATTATCAATGACCAGGCGATTATTCAACAATTGTTCACATTCGCAGGCTATACGTACGGCCCTTTGTTGGGGTTATATGCATTCGGCTTGTTTACAAAATTAAGGGTGCATGACAAACTTGTTCCAATTGTTGCTATTATTGCGCCTTTAATTTCATACGTCATCAGCCAATTTTCAGAAACCCTTTTGAATGGCTATAAAATTGGCTTTGAATTATTGATTATCAACGGAATATTAACTTTTATAGGACTATTAATTATAAGCAAAAAACCTTTAAATAAAATTTAGAAACATGGCAAACTTCAGATTTACTGCATTAGAAAAAACTATCAGCCGACCATTGGTTAAGGTTGACTATCCTTCACGAAAAGTATCAGATTACTTTGGCTCAATGACTTTTAACCAGACTGTAATGCGCGAATACCTTACCGAAGCAGCATATAAAGTGGTTGAACATTCCATTGAAAAAGGTGGAGTGATTGAAAGAAATATCACCGACCAGGTAGCCTCGGCTATGAAAGCCTGGGCCCTGGAAAAAGGTGTAACCCATTATACGCACTGGTTTCATCCGCTAACCGGCTCAACAGCCGAAAAGCATGATGCATTTATCAATCCTATTAAAGGAGGAAGAGCATTGGAAGAATTCCAGGGGACTTCACTCAATCAGCAGGAGCCGGACGCTTCAAGTTTTCCTAGCGGAGGAATCCGGAGTACTTTTGAAGCAAGGGGTTATACCGCCTGGGATCCTACTTCTCCGGCATTTATCATTGAAAATACCTTGTGTATTCCAACAATTTTTGTTTCATACACAGGCGATTCCCTCGATTATAAAACTCCATTGCTTCGTTCGATAAAAGCATTGGATGATGTTGCCACAGAAGTATATCATTATTTTGATAAAAATGTTACCAAAGTGGTTCCAACCTTGGGTTGGGAACAGGAATATTTCCTGGTTGATCTGGCTTTATTTTCAGCGCGCCCTGATTTGATTTTAACCGGAAAAACCGTTTTTGGGCATTCATCGGCCAAAGATCAGCAGTTATCCGACCATTATTTTGGAACCATTAATGCGAGAGCTTTGGCGTTTATGCAGGAACTGGAAATCGAGTCGCATAAATTGGGAATTCCTTTAAAAACAAGGCATAATGAAGTAGCACCCAGCCAGTTTGAATGTGCACCGGTTTATGAAGAAGCCAATATTGCTGTTGACCACAACCAGTTGCTGATGCACTTATTGGACAAAGTTGCCAGAAAACATGACTTTAAAGTTTTGCTGCACGAAAAACCTTATTCAGGGGTGAATGGTTCCGGGAAACACAATAACTGGTCGATGGCGACTGATACCGGGGTGAATATTTTATCTCCAGGTAAAAACGCCAAAGACAATTTCCGTTTCATAACCTTTTTGGTGAATATTTTGAAAGCAGTTCATGACAATGAAAAGTTGCTGAGAGCCAGCGTTGCTTCAGAA
>DATCTB010000398.1:0-2625 GCA_036568185.1 Bacteroidales bacterium
GGTTTCCGTTGAAAACAAATTTGAAGGCGATGACCGAAGAGACTGTGTTTTACAAATTGGAATTGCACCAACCAAGAATAATAACCGCCTTGAATGGTTCCTGGAAAAAGCAACTGAAATTGGAATTGACACGATTACTCCTTTAATTTGTGCTCATTCAGAACGAAAAGAAGTAAAAATTGACAGGTTAAACAAGGTAATTACGGCAGCTGTAAAGCAATCGCTAAAGTCTTTTCACCCGACACTTGAACATCAACAACAATTTAATTCTTTTATAAAAAAGCATTTTGATGGACAGAAATTTATTGCTTACGTTGACAACGAAAATAATCTTTCGTTGGCGAAAGCTTACCTGCCGGGAAATAATGCATTGGTACTGATTGGCCCGGAAGGAGATTTCAGCCCTGAAGAAATTGAGCTTGCCAAAAAAAATGGTTTCATACCAATAAACCTTGGAAAATCACGTTTACGAACTGAAACCGCAGGAGTTGTTGCTTGTAACACGATTAATTTAATGAATTCATTCAAATGAAAAAAACAGTTTTACTCTTCTTTCTTGTAATAGGAATTGGAAAATTAACTTTTTCACAGGATGTTGCCATTGCACTGTTAAAATACAAAGGTGGCGGCGACTGGTACGCCAACCCAACTTCGCTGCCCAACCTGGTTCAGTTTTGCAACCAAAACCTGAACACAAATATTAGTACCGACATACCTACAGTTGAAGTAGGCAGCATCGAATTGTTCAATTACCCAATGGTACACATGACCGGCCATGGAAATGTGATTTTCAGCCCAGAAGAAGCGGAAAACCTCAGAAGATATCTTGTTGCCGGTGGCTTTTTACATATCTCGGATAATTATGGCCTCGACTTTTACATCAGGCGGGAAATGAAAAAAGTTTTCCCTGAGATTGATTTTGTTGAACTGCCAACATCATTTCCGGTATATCACCAGCATTACCAATTCCCAAATGGCTTACCAAAAATTCATGAGCATGATAACAAAGAACCGCAAGGGTTTGGAATAATCTACGAAGGAAGGCTGCTTTGTTTTTACGATTATGAATGCGATTTGGGCGACGGTTGGGAAGACCCTTCTGTTCACAACGATTCGCAGCAAAAAAGAACTGAAGCCCTTCAAATGGGCGCCAACCTGGTGGAATACGTTTTTAACAAATGACTTTTTTTATTCAAATTCTAAAACTCTATTTACATGAAACATATTAAAACTTTTTTTCTTTCAGTACTGCTTATATTTATTGCGCATTTTACTTTTTCTCAGCAGGCATCAGCTGTTTCAGGTTCAAATTCTGAAATTAAAACTACAATAATAGACCTGGCTGACGCGCAATATGCCAACACTTCTTTAAATGATGTTTTTGCAAAATACAAAGGCAAAGTGATTTACCTCGATTTTTGGGCAAGCTGGTGCAACCCATGCCGCAAGGAAATGCCCTATTCACTTGAATTGCAAAAGAAATATGCTGGAAAAGATGTTGTGTTTTTATACATGTCAACCGATAAAAATGCCCAGGCTTGGCAAGATATGGTTGCTCAATTAAAGTTGACGGGAATGAATTACAGGGCAAGCGATGCTGTCAAGCAGCAGATTTATAATCAGTTCAATTTGCAATACATTCCACGCTATGTGCTGATTGATAAAAATGGGAAAGTGGTTGATGGCAATGCCAAAAGGCCCAGCGACCCGGCTGCTGTTGCAGACATCAATAAACTGTTATAATTTTATTTTCCTGGTTTCATGAATAACTACGACGTTATCATTGTTGGTGCAGGGCCTGCCGGTTTGAGGTGCGCTGAGATTCTTGGTTCCACAAAGCTTTCAGTATTATTGCTGGAAAAAAATCCTGTGGTTGGAGACAAAGTTTGTGCAGGTGGAATCACCCGGAAAGGTTTCCAAATGATGCAAATTCCTGATGAAATTATCCAGCATAAAGTAGTCCAGGTTGCATTGCATTCGAAGCATTACCAAAACCACAGCAACTGGCCCGAGCCGGTGATGTACACGGTGAATAGAAGAGAATTTGGCGAATGGCAATTGCAAAGGCTGAAAGATACCGGTGTTGAAGTTAGGCTGAATACGAAAGTGACTGAAATCAGGGAACTGCAAATAGTTACCGATAAGCAGGAAGTAATCGGTTTTAAATTTCTTGTAGGTGCCGATGGGCCTAATTCCATGGTCAGGAGGGATTTAAAAATTCCACTTGAAAAAGTGCTCGCCTCGGTTCAATATGTCATTCCTCAAAAAGATGTAGCGCCTAGTATGGGGGTTTTTCTTAATTCCAAATATTTCCATTCGTGGTATGCCTGGCTGTTTCCCCACAAAAACAGCATTATAGTTGGCACCTGTGCAGACGCAAAATATGTTCCAGGCAAAAAAATGAAAGAGAAACTGCATGCATGGATGAAAAAGGAAGGCTACGACATTAGCAAGGCCGAATACCAGTCCTACCCTATCAGTTATGATTACCGCGGAACCCGGTTTGGAAATATTTTCCTTGCCGGGGAAGCCGCAGGGATGGCATCCGGCCTTACCGGTGAGGGCATCTATCAATCATTGGTTTGTGGCGAAGAAGTTGCCAAACTGATTATTGACCCCAATTAT
>DATCTB010000399.1:0-4256 GCA_036568185.1 Bacteroidales bacterium
ACATAACATTTTTCAAGAGAGCCCATTAAACTGATATCAAAGGACCGGATACCGGCAAGGCTGCTGTCCACGCTGGTTTTCCATTCCCAGGTATGGTTTTCATTGTCATATAGAAAGGGAGGGTTGCAAAAAATTTCACGAACCTTTATGCTATCATTGTATGGCAACACAACTTTTATATGGCGCTCATTTGCGCGGTTGACCGTTGCTTCTACTTGAATTGAATAGTTATAATCTGATTCAATAGTTGACCATTTGTCAGTCCAGAAATTACAATCTGCAGGATAATTCATTGCACGCAAATAATTGGTAATTGAATCGCCAACATAATTAATCCTTTGCAACAATGCATCTTCCTGAGCCTTTAGCAAACCCGGAGTTGACGCAAAAAATAAAAATAAAAACAGGGAGCTAATTGAAAATTTCTTTACAAAAAGATTAGTTTTCATAGGATGGCATTTATTTGAGCAAATATGATTAAAATTAAAATCAGAATATTGAAGAGGCTGTAAATATTTATTTAACCCAAAGCAAAAGTGAGGCAGGCAAAGGGCTGAGGGCGAGGAGCTAAGGGCGGAGGGCGAGGAGCGGAGGGCAAAGAGCTGAGGGCAAAGAGCTGAGGGCGAGGAGCTAAGGGGGGAATGCAAGGAAAATCCTTCAATTGTAAGCCGACTAAGGAAGCGTGGCAATCTTTTCACGCAAAGAGTGCAAAGCCAGGAAACGCAAAGCGCGCGAAGAAATAGTATAAATCTTCAAATCAAAATCTCTGCGTTCTTAGCGTGTTTTCGTTCTTTGCGTGAAATATTTAATGAGGGCTACTAACTCAAAAACTGTTCATCAATAAATTTCTGAAAAGCTTCTTTGTATTGTTCGCTGACTGGGATGTATTCTTTGTCAAAAATTATCCTGCTTTTTTCAATGGTGGTAATTTTATCGAGATTCACAATAAACGAGCGGTGAACACGCATAAAGTGGGAAGAGGGCAATTTCTGTTCAATTTTTTTCATGCTAATCAGTGTCATCACCGGCTTGGCATTTTCCAGATGGATACGCACATATTCCCTCATTCCTTCGATGTACAGGATTTTATCCAGTTCGAGGCGTATAATTTTATAATCTGATTTGATAAAGAGGTGGTTAGCGTTCGTATTCAACTCTTCACTTCCAATTTTCATTCTTTCAAAATGCGATTGGGCTTTGTTGGCAGCTTTAAGAAAAGATGCATAATCCAAAGGTTTTAGCAAGTAATCCAAAGCATCAACTTTAAAGCCTTCAACGGCATATTCGCTAAACGCTGTCGTGAAAATAATTTCGGGCTTTTCATCCAGCGATTTTACCAAATCCATTCCGCTGAGGTCGGGCATTTGGATGTCAACAAACATCAAATCTATGCGGTTATTATTGAGAAAATTCAAAGCTTCCAGGGCACTTTCAAAAGTTGCAGCCAATTCCAGAAATGGCGTTTTTTCAATATAACCCGCAATCTGCCTGAGCGCGAGGGGTTCGTCATCGATGGCAATGCAACTAATCATTTTTTAATGGTATTTGAAGTTGAACAAAGAATTCAGATTCGTTTTCCGAAATATTGAAAGTATAATTTTTTCCAAACAACAAATCCAATTGCTTCCTGAGATTGGCAAGCCCAACACCTGTCCCGTTTTTTTCAACGTTTTTAGCTTTGCTATTTTTTGTTTCAAAAATTAAAAAATCATCTTTCGTTTTTGCAAAGATGGAAATAAATGAAGGAGTTGAATAACTAATTCCATATTTGAAAGCGTTTTCAACAACAGAAATAAACAACAATGATGGAATTTGAATATTGGTTTCAAGCACATCAAAGTCAACCGTAATCTTCACTTTGTCTGAGCAGCGCAGCTTCATCAAATCGATATACGAGCTTAAAAACTCGAATTCATCCTGGATTGAAGCTTTACCGTTTTGAGTTTCAGAAAGTAAATAGCGCATCAGTTTTGAAAGTTGAATTACTGAACTTTTTGCTTGTTCACTGTCAAAATCAATCAGCGCATGAATATTGTTCAAAGTATTCATAAAAAAGTGGGGGCTAACCTGGTTTCGCAGTGCATCCAGTTGATTGGCTACATTTTCCTTTTCAAGTTTTGCCTTTTCCTGTTCAGTTTTAGCTAACTGGAAAGAAACCTTCAAGCCTGTATCAAATCCGACAAACAGGACTGAAAATATCAGCAAATTGGCAAAAGGAGGAATAGGCCTTTTATTTGTGCGCGGAGGCGGTGGTGCATCTCCCCTTATTCTTTCATGAGGAGGGGGTGGAACTTGCCATTGTTGGCTTGTTTCTTGCGTAACTTTGTTTTTTTCTAAAAGAGGTGTTATTAAAAATATACCCAAAGTAAAGGCAGCAATTACTCCAGCAACAGAAAACGTATATAGAAAATTCTTTTTTTTAAGTAGCAAGTTAGGAACGAGAATAAATCGATTGATGAGAAAAATGAAGAATAGTGGGACAATGGTCTCCAAAGGGCCTAAAAAATCCAGCCAGCTAGAAATTTCCTCATCCCTGAAAAAAACCGGGGACGCTATGAGCACTATCCAAACTAATGCAAGCAAGAAGAACTCAGCGGATACCAGCCTTTTTTTCGTCATATTTAGTTTTAAATTCAAAAAAAACTATTAATTCCTAATCTTTCGATTTACTCTCGTTCAAAATTACAATCAATTATTGAACAACCATTTTCTTTACTTGAACTTTCCCACCAACACTTAATGAGTAAAAGTATAAACTTTTTGGCAGGTTACCAGCTTGAAAGATATATGAGTATTCTCCTGCAGGAAGATAGCCCGAAACCAGTGTTTGGATTACTCCTCCGTAAATATTATGAACATTTAAAACAACTTCAGACCCTTCTTCAAGCTGGAAAACAATATTGGTGCTTCCTGAAAATGGATTGGGGCGGTTTTGCTCCAATGTAAAACCAGTATTTTCAATAGCCGCATAATCACCAATTCCAGTTAATAAGTCTGTATTTTCAGCGCCAAAAGTGGGAAGCATTTCAATAAAATCACCGGTTCCATTCTCAAAACGTCCTGTTGTAGTATCAGTTTTTTGTTGCAGAAAGCTTACCTCATCCAGCAAGTTCATGTTGTTGTCGGATAAAACGATGGTTTCACCTGATTTTGATAATTTGAAATTGGCATGAAGTCCTTCCTGGTCGCCGTCATCATCAGCCCAAATAATCAGATAGCCCCCTGCCATGATAGTGGTATCAGGAAAAATCCATTGATACGGATCAGCAGCATCATCCGATAAATAATAGCCAGTCAGGTTTAAGTCTTCGCTGCCATTGTTATACAATTCAATCCAGTCGTCGTAATCTCCATCCTGGTCGGTAATTGTAGATTCATTATCAGCCATAAATTCGTTGATTACCAATTCGCCTGTAATACTAATGCTATAGAACTCGTATTCAGCGCGGGCGGGTGAAAATGCAACTGCGTTGGAGTTCTCGGTGTAAATGTAATATTGCATATCAGTAGAGCCAACGGTTACTGAAGCGCCATAAACACCGTCTCCGGCTTGCCCATCTTCGTGGCTGCCATCGTCAAACATGGCTACTTTTGTGAAAGTACCGTAAGTATTATATCGGTAAGCCAGGAAAACATCATTTACGTTAGTAACTTCAGCAGTAAACCAAACTTCTGAATTTGGTGAAACTTGTGCCGGTGAATGAGCCACATTTCCAATTTCCGGTGCTGCATATTGAAACTCGGTTAATGATTGAATATAATCAACTCTTGCATCCATCAATTGAGTTATACCAATTACTGCCTGTGGCCCACCGCCTACTGAAGCGTAAAGGTTGGTGATAAAATTGTTATAAGAATAAAACTTATTAGGGTCGGCCTGAACGTCATCACCTATAATGCCTTGTATTTCCAAAGCTCTTGTTTCATATAAACCGTTTGCAAAGTTTTCTTCCAGAATTGTTTTCATGTGTGCCACATACATTTTGCGGTAAGTGGGGTTCGAAAGTATTTTACTAATAATAGGAAATGCACTTGCGGTGAGATTGGCGAAAGGGCTAAACTGCTGTAACTGTGTAGTACTCAAATTCCCTAAAGTTTGATGCATTTTAAAACCGCCAAAACTTTCATTAAAATCCCACGGTATGGGGTTGAACCTGCCTGCATCGTCTTTGTAAATGTAATAGTTTTGTGGGTTGTTGATGGGCCCGTCGAGGTTCACCAACAAATTGGATAAAGCTATGAACCAAAGGTGGCGG
>DATCTB010000400.1:0-4422 GCA_036568185.1 Bacteroidales bacterium
TACCCGTTTAGAAGCTAATTATTTATATTTTTGCCATGTTTTTTTAAGAATGCGAATTTTACCCAATTCATTGAAACCAAATAACAGCCATATTTTTCTTGTTACCCTCTTTTTTCTGCAATTTTTTGTGGTAACCAAACCCGTATATTCCCAGGTTTCCTGTGAAATTATGATTGATTCGCCGATGCCTGTTTGTCCTGGAGTTACTTTTGGGCTTAGCGTTTTGGAGCTAGATAATCAGGTTTACGAATGGTATGAAAATGGCAAATTATTAAGTGGCGATGATAAATGGCAAGTCCTGGTTAAAATTGACACCACAACTTCCTTCACGGTAAAAGTTACAGACACAATTACCAGCGAAACCTGTGAGAGCGAGCCTTTTGAAGTTGAAGTATATCCTAAAATAAAAATCAATTTTAACCAGGTACAGAAGACTTGTTCGAACGGTGATAATGATAATGGCAATACGGCCAAGGTTTTTGCCATTGCATCAGGAGCTTTTCCTTCGAACGAATACCATTATTTCTGGGATGTTGCCCCAATTCAGATTGCACCCGGAGATTCGTCTTTGGCAATTGGTCTGAAAGCAAACCTGAAATATACCATTACAGTTAAAGACAATTATAGTTGTGCGACGCAGGATACAGTGCAAACCAAGGCGTATTCCAACCCAAAAATGGAAATATTCTACGACCCGAATGATACGATTTATATTCAAAATCCATACGTCACTTTTTCATTCGAAAATCTAAGTGCAGACAGCATTGCTTTGTCAAATTTCTTCTGGGATTTTGGCGACTGCGACCTCTTCGAAAATTCGGATTGTGCCAACGACCTTTCTCGTACACAACAAATGCCTACGCACGAATATTCGATTCCAATTAAATCAGACACAACATATTACCCAACATTAACTGTTTTTAATCCGCAAGGCTGCGATACAGTTTATACGGGCGCGGTTATGGTTTATCCTGTTAAATTATTCATACCCAATATTTTCACACCAAATGGTGATGCAGCAAACCAGTATTTCGAGATAACACTTGACGATGAAAACAAGGATGTTACAAAACCTATCAACCTTTATTATGAAAGAACAGAGCTGACTGTTATAAACCGGCAGGGGCGGATTATTTTCCAGTCGAGTAACTATCAAAATGACTGGGATGGTGGAAAATACCCAGATGGTGTGTACTTTTACGTGCTCAAATGTTATGGAGCTTTGAGTACAGATACCTATAAAGGTTCAGTAACTATTTATGGCAGTGGAAGATAATGACTAATTTTAAATTTTAATATTATGAAAAACTTACTTTTTACTTTACTTTTAAGCGCAGGAATTCTTGTTTCATGCAATAGTCCTGAAAAGAAAATTTCAACTGATGTTGTAAAAAACCCAAATTCGGCAGCCGTAAATGCCAACGGTGATGAATTGCCGGTAATTGAGTTTGAAGAAACAACCCACGATTTTGGAAAAATTATTCAGGGCGAAAAAGTATCGTACACTTTCAAATTTAAAAATGTTGGAAAAGCTGACTTGCTTATTTCGAAAGTAAGCACCAGTTGCGGATGTACTGCAACCGATTACCCTAAAGACCCTGTTAAACCCGGCAAAAGCGGAAAGATTGAAGTGACTTTTGACAGCCACAACAAAAAAGGTTTTCAAAACAAAACAGCAACCGTGCTGGCAAATACCGAACCCAATTATACCACATTGTACATAAAAACAACCGTGGAAGTACCTGAACAGAAATAATTTTAATCAAATATCAATATAAACAAATGAGAAACTTATTCGTATTATTACAGGCACAGGCCGAAGGTGAAAGCACCTGGATGTCGTTGTTACCCCTTTTTCTGATTCTTGTAGTGTTCTATTTCTTTTTTATCAGGCCGCAAACCAAAAAAAGTAAGGAGCAGAAAAAATTCAGAGAATCTTTATCGAAAGGAGATAAAGTAATTACTATTGGCGGAGTTCATGGCAAAGTGAACGATGTAAAAGAAAACACAGTTGTAATCGAAGTAGCCGACAATGTCCGTGTTACAGTCGAAAAAAGTGCAGTTGTGGCCAACCCTGGCGATGTAGGACAAACGAAATAAAGACAACGTAATTAATTTAATTCCGGAGTATTGACTATTTTTGATGCTCCGGTTTTTTTATGGAAACTCCTGATCAAATAAATAAACCCAAAAGGGTTGCCAAACAAGTGCCATCAGCCAAATTCGGACTGAGCAACAATTTTATTTTTATTGCTTGCATACTTATTGCAACTTTTGCCTGGTTGCTGATAAAACTTTCTGATACTTACACCGTTACTTACAATTTCAACCTGAATTACACTGATGTTCCGGTTGATAAAACACTTACTTTGGTTGCCGACAGCAGTGTAAATATTAGCTTTACAGGTGAAGGCTTTTCACTTCTCCGGCTCGAACTTTTCAGTAATTTAAGGCAATTAAGGATTCAATTAAAAAATTATGTTCTCACCAACGAAAAAGATAATTATTACCAGTTAAGTACAAAAGATGTTAAAGCAAAACTGTCGGAAGAAACCGGGATACTTGCCGATAACATCTTGTTTTCCAAGCCATATCTTGGTTTTGAAATGAACGAATTATTTACAAAAAAAGTGAGAGTAATTGATTTGCTTTCAGTTTCATTCAAGGAACAATATGGCTTGTATGGCGACATTTTTATTACACCACAAAAGATATCTGTTTTCGGACCAAAATCCATACTCGACACTTTACAAATTATTTATACCAATAAAATTGAATTGAATGAAGTAGAAACAGATCAGTCTGTTGATGCAGAATTGTCTAACCCAATTCCTGGGTTGCTCAGATTTGAACCTGACCAGGTATTGATAAATTTTAAGGTTGAAAAATTCACCGAATCAAGTTTGGAAGTACCGATTGATATTTCAGAATTCAGTGAAGGAATAACTCTATTCCCGAAAACTGTTAAGATATTCTTTAAAATAGCCCAAAAAGATTTCAACAATATTGATCCGGCTCTTTTTGTTGTAACTCCCGAAACAGAAGGAATTGACCTTAATAGCGCCAACAAACTCAAATTGAAAATTGCCAAAAAACCAGTGTATGTGCGCGATGAATGGTTGATGCCCGCAGAAGTTGAATTCCTGATAATCAAATAATGAAAAAAGTTGGCCTTACCGGAAATATTGGTAGCGGAAAAAGCACTGCCAGCCTGATTTTTAACGCAATGGGCGTACCGGTTTTTAATGCAGATAGTGAAGCCAAAAAATTGTATTCTGAAGAATATGTTAAAATAAAAATCAATGAATTATTTGGAAATGCAGTTTTCACAGAAGATGGTTCTGTTGATTTTAAAAAACTCGCTAATATTATTTTTAATGACAAAAAAGCCCTTCAACAAGTAAATGCGCTGATTCATCCTTTAACCCTAAAAAATTACAAAACCTGGCTGGAAAAAAACAAAGGTGCTGCTTATACCATTCATGAAGCCGCAATCATTTTTGAAAACAAGCTTCAGCATCATTTCGACTTAGTAATTACTGTTTCCGCTCCCGAAGAAACCAGGCTTGAGAGAATTATGAAAAGAGATAATTTGAAACCTAAAATAATCAGGGAAAGGATAAAAAACCAGCTTCCTGAAAATGAAAAATGCCAGCTATCAGATTTTATAATTGTCAATGATGGAAAGGAAATGCTGATACCTCAAATTCTGAAAATCAATAATTTAATTTTAAATAAATAAAATGGAAGACATCACTTTAGGCATCGGCTCTCGTGTTGAGCACCCAGAATTTGGAAAAGGAGTTGTTGTGCAAGTTTACAGCGACATGTATGAAATCACTTTTATTGATTATGGAATGAAATCCATTGCTAAAAACTTTGACAAACTGAAAGTAATTGATTTTAGTGGCTCGGAAACGGATTTGATAAGCTACGAAAAAGTGGAAAAGGTATTCAGGAAAATGTTGTTTTCAATTAGCGATATTCAGCACCCTGCTCATTTGGCTGACAAATGGAGAGGCGGAAAACTGATACTTGAACCGGGCAGGAAAGATTTACAAAGCAAAGACTTACCGATTGATACATTTTTTCACAAAATTGTTATGGTCCGCGACCGAATCCGTGTGATGGAACAACGCATCAACGCTTCAAAAGGGCTGGATGACCAAGAGAAAGTAGAGTTGCAGCAATACATCACCCGCATCTACGGCAGCCTGACCAGTTTTAATGTGTTGTTTGCTGAAAAAGAAGATTATTTTGTTGGTGAAAAAACCAAATAATCTTGAGGTTCCGGTTACCGTTTAATAAAACGGCTAACGTAGAAATCCTTCGCTGTTCTCACTTTAATAATATATAATCCTGCTGGCAATGTACTTACATTTACCGGAAAGGATTTTTCTTTCGATAAACCATTTACTTTCT
>DATCTB010000401.1:0-2081 GCA_036568185.1 Bacteroidales bacterium
GTGCCGGTAGCCGCCGGAATTTTATTCCCATTCTTTGGTATCTTATTAAGCCCGATAATTGCTGCCGCAGCCATGAGTTTTAGCTCGGTTTCGGTAATAGCCAACGCACTGAGGCTTCGAAAAATGTAAAATGAAAATCAATTTAAATTCAATAAATATTCACAATAAAAATTATTTAAAAATGAAAAAAATCAATTTGTTTGTAATCATCCCCATCGTAGCATTATTGTTTGTGGTGGGTTCATGTAAGAAAAGTGACTCTTCAATTGACCTAACGCAAGGCCTTACTGGAACTTACGAAGGAAACCTGGAAATTAACGGTGAAAAAACCACCAATCCGGCTACTGCCTACATCGAAAAAGTAAACGATTATTCGATTACCATTCATTGTACGAGTGCAGATTTCGACACTACATTTATGATGGATTTGTATGCAAATGGCGACAGCACCATGCTTTGCTTTACCGATGCAGATTTTGAAAATGAATACAATCACCAAATGTCAGGTGGTCACCATATGATGGGTGACGGCAACTGGCAACAATGGTCGAACCACATGAGTGTTGACCATTCAGCGGGTGATATGCATTATGGCGCATTCACAATGTCAAACCATTCGTTTACTTATCGTTTTAAAACACCGGGAAGCGAAGAACAGGTAAGTAAAATATTTACAGGAACGAAAGTCAATTAACTATATTATTACAAAAAAATCAAAACAATGAAAACAAAAATTTTAAGCTTAGCAAGTATTTTAATACTTAGCTCATTGGCTGTATTTGCAGGCAATAAAACTGAAAAATTCAAAGTGTATGGCAACTGTGGAATGTGCGAATCACGCATCGAAAAAGCCGCAAAATCGATTGATGGAGTGAAAACAGCTGACTGGGACAAAGAAACCAAAATGATTGAAGTAACTTTTGATGATTCAAAAACCGATACCGACAAAATTGAATTGGCAATTGCCGGTGTTGGCCACGACACAGATAAGCACAAAGCCAAAGATTCGGTGTATGATGAATTGCCGGGATGCTGCCAATATGACCGGAAACATATGATGCAAGATGACGATAGCCAGGATAGTCATCAGTATTAATCTGATTTTACAGAAAGGGCCTGTTGAAACAGGCCTTTTTTGTAATTTTGTTGTGATTCCTCGAAACAAGGTTTACAAGTACAAAAACAAGTTTTATGAAAATACTCATCATTATTAACGAAGCTCCTTACGGGACTGAAAAAGCATACAACGCCCTTCGTTTGGCAAACCAACTTGGTAAAGACCATGAAGCAGTAGAAGTCAGGATTTTCCTGATGGCCGATGCAGCAAATTGTGCTATTGCAAATCAAATTACGCCAAATGGCTACTACAATATTGAGCGAATGTTGAAATACTCGATTGCCAAGGGAGCTAAAGTAAAAGTCTGTGGGTCGTGTGCCGATGCAAGGGGGCTAAAAACCGCACAACTGGTTGAAGGAACAGAAATCAGCACGATGGCGGAGCTGACCAACTGGGTGGTTGGAAGTGACAAAGTAGTAACATTTTAAACACACGTATAGTTTAGCTTTTTGTTAACGGGCGAACTCAAATTAATTCTTGGACTGATTTGTTATTGTCAAAAAAAAATAATTAGAATATTAGACTAAAATCAATCATAAGCTGTCCAATGTGTGGTTTTCAAAAAGAAGAACCCATGCCCGAAGATTCACGCCAGTTTTTTCATGAATGTAATAATTGCCAAACAGTTTTGAAACCAAAACAGGGGGATTGTTGTGTTTAGTGCTCTTATGAGCCCGTACCTTGACCCTTCACACAAGGGAATCTAAAATGTTGTTAATTTAGCAATTCCTATGAATAAAAACATCGACAACAAACTCTATTCAAAGAACATCAAACCAACTGCAATGCGACAATTGGTTTTGCAAGTTCTGACAGAACAAAAAACTGCAATCAGTTTACCAGAGCTTGAAAGAAAATTTGAAAAAGCTGATAAAGCTACTTTATACAGAACACTTAAAACTTTTGAAAAGCACAAGCTTATTCATAGCATAGACGACGGCAGCGGAACTCTAAAATACGCTCT
>DATCTB010000402.1:0-4759 GCA_036568185.1 Bacteroidales bacterium
TGCACCGACTTTAATTTGATGACACAAGGTGAAATAGGAGGAAAAATTACTGCGCTTATTATCGAAAAAAACCAATTTGCCAACTACCAGGTTAAAGATGATTGTGATTGGCTTTTTATGTATATTTTTTCCGGAAAAGCAGGTATGAGCTTGGGCTCAAAAAAGAAGATTTTGAACAAGGGTGATTTATTGGTTGTTAAAAAAGCTAACAAAACAAACCTAAAGATTATGGGCTTTGAAGCCTGTGTACTGGTTTTTTCTGAAATTACAACTTAAGAAACTTTATTATTCAAATCCTATTTCATGAATTCAAAAAAAAGCGCAGAACAAACCAAGTCTATTCTGCGCTTTAAATTATAACATCGAAGCGATTTATTTCATCGAAACTTCTTCAAGCATTGCTTCTTTATTATCCATTTTTTCAATCCTGCTTGGGCTGGGCATTTTCTGATGAATAGTCAATTCATCGATAATGTTGCTGGCACCGGCATATTTGTCAATAATGAATAATACATAACGGATGTCCACACAAATGGTGCGCTGCAAATCGGGTGCAAAAGCAAGGTCGCTACTCATAGCTTCCCAGTTGCCGTCAAACGCAAGGCCAATCATTTCGCCTTTACCATTTATAACCGGTGAACCAGAGTTGCCTCCAGTAATATCGTTGTTGGTGAGGAAACAGGTAACCATAGTGCCATCTTCGGCAGCATAAGGGCCGTAATCCTTGGTTTCGTACAATTCAATCAATTTGGGTTGTACATAAAACTCATCGTTTGTCTGGTCTTCCTTTTCAATAACCCCTTTCAGGTGGGTTACATAATCGTATTCAACAGCGTCGGTTGGATAATAATCCAGTACTTCGCCATAGGAAAAGCGCATGGTTGAGTTGGCATCGGGATAAAACTTTTTGTCAGGAAGCATTTCTCTCATTCCGCTTACATACATTCTTTCAGCCTTGGTCTTTGCATCGTTTTCTTTCCGGTAATCGCCGGCAGCTTCCATGATTTTTTGCATATAGCCCTGCATCAACTGGAAAGCCGGATCCTTGTCAAGAACTTTCAAATCGGGTGAATCTAAAAACGCATCAACTGCAGGCTGGTTCGACAAAAATGAATTGGTGAATACATAATTTGCGTAAGCAATAAAATCAAATTTATATTTTGCCACCATTTTATCCAGCACTTCCGGGTGCATTTCTTTGGGAAGTTTGTAGTAATAAATCCCGGTCAAAGCGGCAAACACATCTTCGTCGGTAAACATATCGTATTCTTCAAAATGAACTGCTGCAGATGCCCTTAATTGCTCAGCAGCTTCTTTTATTTGCTCTTCCTTTTTTGCTTTTTTATCTTTGTCTTTCTCTTCTTTAGCCTGTTCCAACAAGCCCTGCAAGCCCGAAAATTCCTGGGCAAATTCAATTATTCCACTTCCACCAATACCACAAAGGCTGGCGTAAATCAGAGGTTTCAGATAGGGCGCTGTTTCGCTGTTTCCAGCATCAATTGTACTGACAACATTGGCATATTTTTCCTGCGTTGCCGGAGTTTTTTCAGCCCACACATTGAATTCTTTTTCAAAAACTTTTTTCTGGTCAATCAAATCCAGGTTTTTCACGCCCCTTTGCTGGCCAATCATGTATTTCCAGGCGTTGGCTTCGCTGGCATATTTGGATGCATATTTAATTTTAACAGCCTGGTCAGCCTTCATGTGCTCTTTCCAAATTTCAAGTTTTTTACCAAAAACTTCAATAATAGGTGGATAAAAATAATCCATCTTATCCTGAACGGCAGAAGCGGTGAGGTATCTTTCAGTACCACCCGGGAAGCCCCAAATCATTGCATAATCATGTTTTTTTATTCCATCAAGTGAAATAGGAAAATAATAATTGGGCTGAAGTGGAACATTGTCTGCAGAATACTCAGCAGGAGAACCATCAGGTGCCGTGTAAATGCGGAAAACAGAAAAGTCGCCGGTATGGCGTGGCCACATCCAGTTGTCTGTATCCCCACCGAATTTGCCTATTGAAGAAGGTGGTGCTCCAACCAAACGAACATCTTTATATACCAGGTAAACAAACATGTAAAATTCATTTCCTTCAAAAAAACTTTTAGCCACCACATTGTATTTTCCATTTTCAGAAGCAGCTTTTTTCAGCCGGCCAGTAATTTTTTTGATGGCACTTGTTCTTTCATTTTCACTCATTGTATCGTTGAGGAATGGAATAATGCTGTCGGTAATATCTTCCATTCTAATCAAAACCGAAGCAGTCATTCCTTCATTAGGGAGCTCTTCGCTGCGGTTCATCGCCCAAAAACCATCCAACAGATAGTCGTGTTCAACAGAGCTGTGGTTTTGAATGGCATCATAGCCACAATGGTGGTTGGTAAACAGCAGACCGTCTTTACTAACTATTTCAGCCGTGCAAAAGAAACCGCTTGGATTTGGGTCGTTAGCCAAACCCACTATAGCATCCTTCATTGATGCGTGGTTTACGCTGTAAATTTCTTCGGCAGTCAGCTTAAGCCCCAGCTTTTGCATATCTACATAATTCAGCCGCTCGATGTACATAGGAAGCCACATACCTTCGTCAGCTTTGGCCTTTCCCATACTGATAAACAGAAGCAGGGTAAGGATAAAATAAAATGCTTTTTTCATATTGAAATTAAATTTTAGGTATTAAAATGTTGATTATTCGCGTTTAAATTTATTATTACAGGCCAACTTCCTGAGGGCCTTGTTCAAATACTATGTCTGAAGGAATGCCTAAATTATCAAGCCTGTCAAGGTCAGCTTGCAATTGTGACTTAACCACGCCATCTTCTGCTATCCATTTCGCGGCAGCTTCATAATCTCCATCACCCTGGATTTTCAGAATTTTTTGGGTGAGAAGGGTTGAGGCATCCTGCATTTTTTCAAGATTCACTGTATAAGTGCCATCATCATTCCTGGTAAAGGCACCTTGTTCGAGGAAGAAATTGAAGCGGAGCATATTGGCCATTCCGTGTGCGCTGGAGGCGCCAAAGCGCACCGATCTGAAGATTCCGGCCATGAAAGTTACATAGCTGTCTAAAAGTTGTTGTTCGGTAATATCGCCCATTTCAGCCAGTTTGCTGATGAAATACACTCCCAGGATATCGGCTTTGCCTTCTTCAATGGCTGAATATTTTTCTTTCAAAGCTTTTCTTACCGGTTCGCCGTCAGTGATGGTATTTTTAATTCCCAATCCGTGAGCAACTTCATGAAACATGGTGTTGGCAAAAAAGGCATCGAAAGTTACCATCTCTCTTTGTTCAGGAGTAATCAACTCGTTTGAAATTGGCAACATAATGTAATCGAACTTGGCGCGCATGGCGTTTTTCAGCTGCAGTTTGCGTGTTCCCTTTTCCAATTGAACCCGTTCGTCGTTTGGCAGGTTGATGGCAATGGTTTTTCCGGCCATGTTGCAATCGCCGGCATAAAACAATACATCGTAAGCATTGAGATCGGCATCTGAGCCTGGTGTTTCTTGTTTGTAAACCGCGTCAACAGGCAAGTCTTTTTGAAATTGAGGCAGGAAAGCTGCGTATTTTGCCAGTTTTTCGCTCCATTCAACATCTTTTATTAAAACGTAGGATTCATAAGCAGCTTTGTAACCAAACAGCCCGTCGGTGTAATTTTCAATGGGGCCTATAACAATGTCAACCTGGTTGTTTTTCATAGTCAGCCAGGCCATGTCGCTTTCAAAATAATCATCCGTTTTCAAAGCCTGGGCACGAAGGTTAAGGTAGTTTGCAAATTCAGGATCGTCAGCCAAAGCGGCTGCCTGTTCTAATAAATTCGCCATTTTGTCAACTCTTTCTTTGTAGGCTTCGTGGTACCAAACGGTTTTTAATCCGCCGTTTTCATTTCTTTCAATCAAAGTGTAAAGGCTCTTTTTATCAGGACTGTCGAAAGCTTCAAACTCTTCTTTGCTCATATTATGTGGATAGAATTGAGCTCCTGCTGGTTTTTCGCCATAACCTTCAATAAATGGTGCCAGGTTGTTCAGCTCATCCCATGGGCCATAATTGATTGTAGCATATTCAATTGCAGAATCTCCGCTGATGGTTTCGAGAAAGGCTTTCTTCTCTCCAACATTTTGTACCCAAAAAATTTCATCGGCAATTTCTGCTGCTTCGAACAGAAGTTTCAGCATTTGGTGCTGATTTGCACTTAAGTGTGAAATGTCGGTGGTTAATTTGTACGACGCGTACTTCGCCATCGGGTAACCAGGAATGAGTGCCATCTTTTTTTCTTCTTTTTTTTCTGCTGGCTCGCAACCCATTAATAAAATGCTGATAGCTGCAAGAGATAGAATTAAGTAACTTTTTTTCATTTTGATAAATTATTGGTTTTTAAGCTACAAATTTACGAATAAAAGCTAGAAGCCGGAAGACCGAAGCTGGAAGTCCGAAGAAAAAATCGTTTGCTTCCGGTAATTTTTAGGAATTACGTTTGACGGATTAAATGTTTTATGTCTTTGGTGCTTTCTTCCTTAGCTTTTTAGATTCTGAAACGAGTTCAGAATGACGGCTCCTTCCGTCTCCGGCCTTCCCGCTTCGGTCTTCGGTCTTCCAGCTCTTAAGACTCCTTTTTAATCTTCACATTTTCGTCGATACCTGAAACTACCTGGATATTGATTCCGTCGGATAGCCCGGTTTTTACATAGCGTTTTTCAAAAGTTTGAGGAGCTGTTTCCACTTCAACATACGCTGTGTCCTGCTCGAATTTGAGTACACTTTCT
>DATCTB010000403.1:0-3222 GCA_036568185.1 Bacteroidales bacterium
TTTTATTTGGAATGAGATTGAATTGTGCAAAGATATTGCAATTTCTTAGATTTATTTTTGTTAAAAAAAATTAATAAATAATTCATTATGAACAAATAAGCAAATAGTCCAGAAAAAATTAGGAAGTCAATTTACGAAATATTTTGGTACTTTTGCCCCTCAAATTGAAAATAGTTAAAAAGTGAAGAAAAATTCCAATAATAACGGCAAGACAAAATTCGATAAAAGCTATATTGAAATGGCTCATGTTTGGGCTAAAAACAGCTACTGTAAACGAAGACAGGTGGGTGCACTTATTGTAAAAGACCGTATGATTATCTCCGACGGCTACAATGGAACGCCCTCTGGTTTCGAAAACGTTTGCGAGGATGAAAATGGAATAACCAAGCCTTATGTTCTTCACGCAGAGGCCAATGCTATTACCAAAGTTGCAAAATCAAGCAACAGCAGTGAAGGTGCTACTTTGTATATAACCGATTCACCCTGTGTAGAGTGCGCAAAACTGATTATACAAGCGGGAATTGTTCGTGTAGTGTTTGCAAATAAATACCGTATCACTGATGGTTTGGATCTACTGGAAAGAGCCGGCATTTCAGTTGAGCAATTAGACTAGATTATATTGTAAAAATGGCTATTGAAATTGAAAGAAAGTTTCTTGTTAAGGGTGAATTTAAAACTTCGGCCATTTCCCAACATATCATTGTGCAAGGTTACCTTTCATCTATGCACGAAAGGTCGGTCAGGGTTAGGATAATAGAAAAAAAGGCATTCATTACCATAAAAGGAGTAAGTAGTAGTAATGGTTTAAGCAGGTTTGAATGGGAAAAAGAAATTACAGTTGTAGAAGCCAGGTCACTTTTAAAAATCTGTGAACCGGGAATTATTGAGAAAACCCGTTTTATTATTCCTGAAAAAAGCGGTTTATTTTTCGAAGTTGACCAATTTGAAGGAGAGAACCGTGGGCTAATTATAGCAGAAATTGAGCTTCCAAATGAAAAATACGAAATAGAAAAACCTATGTGGCTAGGCAAAGAAGTCACGGGTGATGAAAGGTATTACAATGTCTTCCTATCAGCCCATCCTTTTAGTAAATGGGAAAATAAGACATTTTTATAATTTACTATTTAGGATTTAAGTTTTTTTAATAAAATAAGCCTTCAATTACTTAAGAAGGCTATAATTATTAGTAATTTTGCAATTCAAAACAATTTTAAAACTGTAAATCATGAAAAAATTTATTTTACTGGCAACTTTCGCTTTGTCAATATTCATTGTTAGTGCTCAAAATGAAACAGCAAAGGCTGAAAATGGCCCTCAAATAACATTTAAAACTACTTTGCATGAGTATGGTGAAATCTTTCAAGATGGCGACGGTACTTATCTGTTCGAGTTTACAAATACTGGAAACGAACCCTTAATTTTATCAAAGCCAATTTCATCTTGTGGCTGTACAGTACCTTCTTGGCCGAAAGAGCCAATTTTACCTGGCGAAACAAATTCAATAAAAGTTACCTACAATACGCACAAAGTGGGTGCCTTTAACAAAACAGTAACTGTTAAATCGAATGCCAAAAAAGAGTCATCGGTAATGTTGCGTATTAAAGGAACCGTGGTTGCAAAACCCGGCGAAGCTATGCCAGTTATGGATAACAGCAGTGGTGCAGCTCCGGTGAATAAATAGTAATTGAAGAGAAATTAATTTTTAGAATAAGTAAAGCAATGCCAGCAATGTCGCAGAAGGGGCAGAATATGCCCGAATCACCAATCAGGAAGTTGGTGCCGTTTGCAGAAGCAGCGAAAAAGAGAGGTGTAAAAGTTTTTCATCTCAATATAGGGCAACCTGATATTGAAACACCGGAAGTGGCTCTAAGTGCTGTTAAGAATTTCAAAAATAAAGTAGTTGAATACAGCCATTCTGCTGGCAATGCAACTTTGAGGCAAAGCTTGGTTAAATATTATCATTCAGTTGGTATTGAGGTAAATGCTGAACAAATAATTGTTGGCGCTGGGGCTTCAGAAGCATTATTGTTTACTTTTCAGTCCATCATGGACCCGGATGATGAAGTAATTATTCCAGAACCATTTTATGCCAATTACAATGGTTTTGCAATCAATGCCGGCATCAAAGTGAAACCTATTTTTTCTTCAATTGAAACCGGATTTGCGCTTCCACCAATTGAAGATTTTGAAAAAAATATTACCAAAAAAACAAAGGCTATTCTGGTTTGTAATCCCAATAACCCAACTGGTTATTTGTATTCGAAAAAAGAATTGGAAACACTCAGGGATATTGTCAAAAAACACAACCTTTTCCTGATTGCCGACGAGGTTTACAGGGAATTTACCTACGATGGAAAACAGCATTATTCATGCATGCACCTGGAAGGTATTGAAGAAAATGTGGTTCTGATTGATTCTATTTCAAAAAGATATAGCGCTTGTGGTGCGCGAATTGGCTGGCTTGTTTCAAGAAATAAGGAATTGGTATCAACCGCTTTGAAATTTGCCCAGGCACGCTTGAGCCCTCCATCTTTTGGACAAGTTGCTGCCGAAGCTGCAGTTGAAACACCTGAAGAGTATTTTGTTCAGGTTAAAAAGGAATATTTGGCACGCAGAAATGCAGTTGTAGAAGGCATTAATAAATTAAAAGGTGCTTATTGCCCAAATCCTTCGGGTGCATTTTATGTGGTTGCCAAGCTTCCTATTGATGATTCCGATAGGTTCTGCAAGTGGCTGCTTGAAGATTTCAATTTTGAAAACCAAACCGTCATGTTAGCTCCAGCCTCTGGTTTTTATTCTACTCCCGGAAAAGGAAAAGATGAAGTAAGAATCAGTTATGTACTGAAAGTTGATGACCTAAAAAGTTCAATGAAGGTGCTTGATGAAGCGCTGAAAGTGTATCCAGGGAGGAAGTAGTTTGGAGTCTTGAGTCTTGAGTTTGGAATTACTAATAACTAATTATCCAATAACCATTAACCAATCATCCAAGAAGTGCACGAGTTTTCCATTGTATTAAGTATCATCGAAATTGCTGAAAAGGAATCGAAAGCAGCTAATGCCAATTCCATTACAGAACTAGTGCTTGATATTGGCACTCAATCAGGAATTGAAATGTATGCCCTCGAGGCTGCACTTGAGATGGCTGTGATAAATACAGTGCTGGAAAATGCCAAAATCCAAATAAACCAAATTCAAGCCGAAGCCAAATGCAAGGATTGTTCT
>DATCTB010000404.1:0-3869 GCA_036568185.1 Bacteroidales bacterium
TGTACCGCAATTTGAACCGGAAAACTACTGCCCATGTTTGCCTTACTTCCTATCAAGCTTGCCTTGCCTGAAAGGATAGTTTCCGGATATGCATCTGCTATTACAGGGTATGCTTGGTTTACCCGGAATAATTTCAAGTCATTTTCAGAAACCATTACAGTAAACTTTAAACGGGCAATATCAGTGATTTGAAGTAGTGGCATACCAGGTGCAGCAAACGCTCCCTCTTCAGTCAGTTTGGCTGTAACTATCCCGTCAAACGGAGCCACTATGGTGGTTTTATTGATTTGTTCAAGAATTGTGCTGCGCTGAACTATGGCAGCTTTTAATCCCAGTTCTGCTTTTTCCAATTGCACGCCCTGGATTGCATCGGCTTTGGCAAGAATACCATAACGCTTTACATCGGCTTCCAGGCCTTCTATTTGTACTTCAATTGATTCCAGCTGTAACTTCAACAATGCATTGTCAATCTGAATTATGGTCTGTCCCTTTTTTACCATATCTCCAGCTTCCACATATACCCGATTGATTTTGCCTTGTATTTCGGCACTGATTTTTGTTTCCTTTTCAGGTTCAAAAGTTCCAGTAAATGTATAATCTGCTGTTGCATCCTGCAAGCTTAGCGTAAGAGCCTCCACATTGATAGCCTGTTCTTTATCATATTGATAAACACGTTTTTGAGCTAAATTTTTATTGCTCCTGAGTTGAATTACAACAATGATTACTATCAACACTGCTACAACTATGTATATGATTCTTTTTGTCATGATGATTAATTTTTTAATTCTTAGATAAACCAATATTTCCGGTAAGTTTTTTTAATTCCAAATCTGCCCTCAGGTAGTCAATCACTGCAGTTAAATAGTTTTGCTGTGCTTCGCGAAGGGTATTATCCGCAAGCAGAACGTCTGTCAGGTTTGCTATTCCCTGTTTTTGCTGTAAGACGGTTTGATTGTAAACGGATTTGGCAAGTTCAATTTGTTGAGAAATGGTTTTGACTGAACTTTGAGCGACTATCCTTTTTTGACTGGCATTTAAAACCTGCATATCATTTTGCTCAGAAAGCAGCGACACCTGCAATTCGCTGTTCTGAATCTCTATTTTTTTCTGTTTGATTTTTTTCTGGGTAGTGGTTCCGTTAAACAAGGGAATTGATAATTGCAAACCCGCGAATCCGATAGGATGGAAATCCAGGAATTGATTTGGCTTTTCAGTATAGCCATATCCATTGGTTCCATAAGTTCCATAAAGAGCTAAGGACGGTAACCTTGAATTTTTCAATGTTTTCAACTCGCTTGCCAGTATCCTGAATTGTGTGTTTGCAACGCGGACATCAATGGGCGATGCTACTGCATATTCAACGCTATTTTGATAAATTATGGAAGGGTCAATTTCGATTGGTGTATCCATTTCAATTCCCATTGCGAATTTTAGTGCGTTGATTACCTGTTCATAATTGCTGTTTATAAATTCTTTTTGCGTAGTCAATTGTTCAAGTTGCAATTGAACTTTGTTGACATCAGTTCCGGTGGCAAGTAGCTGGTCTCTGAGGAGTGTAGTATTGTTAAATAAACGCTTGGTATTGACCAGGTTGCTATCAACAAACTCAAGTTGATGGTATAAGATCTGGGCATTGTAATAGAGGACTGATATTTCGAAATAAATCTGTTCCTCCGATTTTTGGTATTGAAGCTCTGTCAGTTCTCCAGCAATTTTACTGGTTTGTATCGCCCCGTAAACCTGCGGATTGTAAAGTGGCATTGCAAATTGAACATTTGCGTTGATGTTGTTGGGAACCCCAAACTGAATAGACTGGAATTGCCCTTCAGGGCCTCCAAAAGCAGATAGGGGCATATACTGATATGGCAAATCAAAATAGTAGCGATAATCAGCATTCCCATATATTTTTGGAATTAGATTTGACTTCGCTTCCGCATTTTTTTCTTCGCCAATCAAAATATTGTTTCTGTTTATCTGCAAATTCTTGTTGTTTATCTGTGCCGTATCAAGGCATTGCTGAAGTGTCCAGGTTTGTTGAGCATGTGCTGCCGAAACAGCAAAAACTACAACAAAAAGCAGGCTGATAATTTTATGTTTGTGAATACTTACTAACATGATTTTGTAAATTTTTTTATTTATCTAATATTATGTTTTCAAAAAGCACTTCAGTTGGACAATCGCCCAAATGAAGTTCTGTAGCCGGTAATTTAAAAGTCATCATATCTTTTTTATTGAAAATATTGATTGAAAGTTTTAAAAGAATCCTGGATATTAAAAAAAATTTCATTTGCCTCAGTTTCATTTTTAACTTCTGAAAGCTCATTTACTTCAGTGATGTAAGGAACAAGCCATTTGTGCAGTTCATCGTGTGCCATCCCACTCATCGTGCAATTAGTTGTTAAAAGCTTGACATTTTTTTGCAGGTCGTCAGCCAACGTCTGGTAATCTTTTTGATTATTCGATGCAAACAATTTTATGTCCTCCTCCATATTTTGGATATATATCATCATGTTGTTATCCACTTTCCATTTTTCACCATTGTTGAGTACAAGGGTTTCGCCTGTATCCAGGTGGTTATGCATTTCTTCAGCAACAGTATCCTGTTCTGTAGTTGAGTTATTGGTTATTGAATTCTCACAACCAATTAAAAAGAAGCCTATTGCCAGTAAGGCAAACAATTTGATTTTCATATTTTTTCTTTTTTTATTTTGAAATAAGCATATAGTGTAAAAGCAAGAGTGATGATTATCCTGAATATCATTGCACCAATAGTTTTAGTTTCATAAATGCCTCCCGTGCTAATGTGAACGATTAATCCAATAAATGCGGCAATCAGAATTGACAAAGAAATTCCTAAAAAAAGAACAACCCAATTTTGATTCTTTATAATTCCGTAAGCTGAAAAAAGATAAATGATACTGCTGATGAAATTTGCCCACACCACAAACAGCACATAGTTTCCTTCTTTTTCCCTGATATCAAAAAAATCAAAAATAACCGAGCTACTCATGAATAGGGTCATCAACCCGAATATAGCTAATAGGGTGGCGACTGAGTATGGAAGTATTTTTTTCATGTCATTTAGTTTTAACTACCTTTAAAATAGCTTGTATCATATTATTACCATTCTCCACGATGTCGAATTCAAAATTGACCAGCCTCCATTTAAACATTTGCAGCCTGAATGAACCGATAATAATGTGCATCAGTTCTTCAGTTGTAATGGTGTTTGTAAATGCCCCACTTTGTTGCCCTTCCATGATGATGGGCATCAGATGTTTCATTTTCACCCTTATCAGCTTATAAATTATTTCGTTGATTCTCTGGCTTTCATCCAATAACCCGTCAGAAAATACAGCAACCACAAAATGCTTATTCTTATTGAAAAATACTAACTGATTCTCAAAAAGGCTGATGAGTTTTTTTTCAGGAGATTCACTTAAATGGATAGAACTACTTAGCCGTTCATCCATATTTTCACTTAAAAAAGTTAACATTGAAATGATGATTTCTTCTTTGCTTTGAAAATGCCTGTAGATGGCACTTTCAGAAAATTTCATTTCCTTCGCCAGGTTTTTTATAGTTAGCCCACCAACCCCTGACGTGGTTAATATTTTACCAGCTGCTTCTATAATTTCAAGTTGTCTGTCTGAAAGTGTCGTCATTTAAATTCAATTTTAGTAAGTGAATATTCGCTCACAAAGATAATACATTGTTTATCACGAATGCAAATTTTTTTTGAAAAAAATTAAAAAAATATTATTTTGGATAGGAAAATAGGCTCTTCTGGCGAGTATGCGTTTTGTTGTTTATTAAAGTGCAAATCCAAATTATACAATTGTTTTCTGTTTATATAGTTTTATCGTTTC
>DATCTB010000405.1:0-6683 GCA_036568185.1 Bacteroidales bacterium
CCTGTTCTGAAGCATGGCTTTTTTTTCATCATCCAAATTTTCATAACTTGTTGCAAATTGAGTTTCTGCATATTTATTCAGAATGTATACTGCTTCCCGGTGAAGCCAATCAGCAGTCCAGTCGGGAGCTTGGTAGGCTCCATGCCCCCATACAGTCCCAACTTCCTGCCCCCCTGTTGATTGCCAAATGTTTTGCCCGTCTTTTATATCTTGAGCTGTCAGAATTATTGTACCATCCGAACTTATAACTCTCTCAGGAATTGGAGGTGCCTGCCTGTATATTTCAATGCCAAAATACCCTAAAATACCAAAGGAAAACACCATGACAGCTGCAAACCCCAACCAAAGTTTTTTTGTTTTCATAAAATATATATATTAGTTAAAATTTTTGCGTAAAATTATATATTATATAAAGACATTCATGTCTTTTTATATCTTTAAAGCATATTTGCCTGGAATGCAGGTTCTATTTCAATGAAAATAAATGCAAAAACATGTAATTGCGGAATTGTTGAAATGAATTTTATAAAGCACATTTCTTTTAAAAAAAATAAATTAAATAACCAAAGGTGTTAACAAAAAGTACGGAATACGCTATTCGGGCACTGGTTTACATTCAATTGCAAAACTGGGAAAACAAGCGCCCCGGAGTGATTGAGATTGCAAGAGAAATTGAAGCACCTGAAGCTTTCTCGGGTAAAATCCTTCAGATTCTTACAAAACATAAACTGTTGGATTCGATGAAAGGGCGTGGTGGTGGCTTTTTCTTTCCCGGCAACACATCAAACCTAACCTTGTACGAAGTAATTCTCATAATTGAAGGGGACACCTGTTTCCATAAATGTGGTTTCGGCCTAAAAAATTGCAGCAATGTTAACCCATGCCCTCTGCATGATCAATATGTGGTTGTCAGAGAAGGATTCTATGATATTGTCAGGGACGAGACTATTGGGTCAATGGCACAAATGATTAAAGATGGCCATGCTGTGCTTAAGCGAACATACTCTTCTGACAATATTAATAAATTACATTGACACAAAATTCTGAGCAGTCTCTGGGGTTCAGTTATTTAATTCTTCTTTGTTTATTAATTCGTTGTTTATCCTGCAAAGCAACCCATTTTGCCACGAATTAACAGTGTCAACTGAATAAGAATTCAAAATAAATTCTTTTAACTCCGGGTTGCTGCACATAAGCAGTTCGCCGGGCTGAAAGCTTGTTTCCTGTGTAAGTTTTATCTGGTAGTTTTTTTCTTTTTCATAGGCCCGCATATAAAACAGCACCTGATCGTAATGCTCTATGTGGCTTTCTTTTTTAACAATTGTCAACCTACTGATGTCGAATTCATTTCTATATAAAAACCTTAAATAGGCACCATCGAAATCTGGGGGGTAAATGTTGGTTTCATCATATTTTACATTATTCAAAACTTCAAAATACGGGTTGCACAGATATCCGGCTGCAATTCCTAAAATGATGATATTCTGGTAAACTACCCGTGATAGTTTCATTCTGTTTAAAATAAAAGAAAGCAGCGCAACAAAACCATAACCAATTAGAATTGAAAAAAGGGGATACAAGGGGGCATCGTACCAGCCAAGTTTTACGGTTGGGTATGAAATTAGCAGGAAATAACCAACTGCAGCGATAACCAAGTATACAAATATTCTAAACTTCTTGGTTTTTAATACAGGCAATGCAAGCAAAGTGAAGGGCAGAAAAAAATAAAATGCATCATATTTACTTGCTTTTAAATTCTGGTAATAGTAATCGAATTGATGAATCTGCCAACTCATAACCTCAGTATTAAACCTGGCTATTTCTGAACCGAAAACAATTTCCAGATAACCAGGATTAATCCATTCATTCAGCATGTAATAGCCCGTGCCAATAAGCAGGGTAAAAAAAGCAGAAATGTACAGGAACTTTTCGCGGTATATCCAATGGTTTTTATATAATAAAGAAATTAAAAACATAAATGGAATGAAGAAAAAACCTGCAATTCCTTTTGTAAGAAAACCAAAAATGAGGCTAATTGCAAGTACAAGGAAATGTAGAGTTGTTTTTTTTGGTTTGATAATGAGTAAGTGAATAAAGACAAACAAACCCAGTGTAAGCCAGAAAACAAGCGTAGCGTCCAAATCGCCGGTGCGGACAACATGGTAAGAGATAAATCCTTTTGACGAAAGTAAAATCAAGGCAGAAATCAACCCGGCAGTTTTGCTTTTCAGCAAAATGGAACAAAAGAAGTAAACCAAAAGCACGGTAAGAAAGCCAAACACAGCTGAGGGCAACCTGATGGCGAATTCATTGATACCAAAAATTCTGATGCTTATGGCTTGCATCCAAATTACAAAAGGTGGTTTTGTATTGTAGAAGTCGGGCTCATTGAGGTGCTGAACAACAAAAATGTTTTTACTATTGAAAGCCATGTCAATCGAATTGTTGGCATAAGTAGCCTCGTCCCAGATATTGATGTGAGAATCGCCAATGCCATCGAAAATGGAGAAAAAGGACAAAACAACTATTACCAGTAAAATGGCCGGGGAATATAGTTTGCTGAAGATGTTTGTTTTATCGGCTTTCATCCTTGGTTTGTTCAACAAGGTTGGTGTATTGCATTCATTTTCTTCAAGCCCTATTTTTGGGAATGAGTATAAAAAGCATTTTTTGGTAAAAAACTTTTTGCAATAGTATAAAATTAATGAAGGAAATTGAAAAACGTTATTGCTTTGACTGGCAATTTGCACAAATAAATTCAATTATCAGAATATGTATGCCGGAGTTTTTAGTTTTATATAAACACAAACTGATATTGGATATATTTGCAGCAGCTCTTTAAACATTTGAAAACAACGACTAAAAAAGCTATGAAAGAGGAATACCAAAAATATTTGAATTTTATCCCCGGCGTTAGGTTTTGGGTAATTATGACTGGCGTCATTATATTTTTAGCGGCTATAAAAGAAGCAAATGCCATTGTTAATATGCTTTTGCTGGCTTTGCTGCTTACGGCGATAAGCCTTCCACCATTGGATTGGATGAAAAAGAAAGGTGTTAACGCAACGATAGCTACGCTGCTGGTTATACTTTTTATACTTATCCTGATGGGTCTAACAGGACTGGTTATTGGTTCTTCCGCAAATAGTTTCGTTGAAAAACTACCTTATTACCAACAACAATTTGACAATGTTTGGACAGATTTATCAGACTGGCTCGCACGTTTTGGATTTATAGAAGAAGGCTATAACCCTTTGGATGATGTTAGCCCGGAAAAAATACTGCCCATTGCCGGAACTTTTTTTGCCGGTTTCGCCAATGCCATGGCAGAATCGTTGATTGTTTTTATATTTTTTATTTTCATGTTGTTTGAAGCGGAGACTTTTGCAAAAAAGATAAGTTATATTTCCAAGAAAAATTCTGAGCAAACACACATGACCTTTCAAAGGCTGAGAAAATATTTTGGAATAAAAACCGCAACAAGCCTCGCCACGGGAATTTCAATCACCATCGCGCTTTTAATTTTGGGCGTTGATTTTCCGGTGTTATGGGGATTCCTTGCTTTTGTCCTGAATTTTATCCCAAGTATTGGTTCTTTTATTGCTGCTATTCCGGCTGTGTTACTTGCCTTCGTTCAACTAGGTCCTTTTGGTGCGCTGATAACTGCAGTAGTATATTTTGTCCTCAACACTATCATTGGCAACGTGATTGAGCCTCAACTGATGGGCAGAAACCTGGGGATTTCGCCACTAATAGTCTTTGTTTCGATGATTTTTTTCGGCTATATTTTAGGGCCTATCGGGATGTTGATTGCAACACCACTGACAATTGTAATTAAAATCATTCTTGACAGTCAGCCAATAACACGGGGTTTGGGTATTATGCTTGGCGATGGCAGCGATATTAAAGAGGGTACGATAGAAAGGGATAGTATTTAATTTACCTTTTCCAAAGTTTTAAATTTTGGAAAAGGTTAAGCCCTCTTTTCCTGGTTTGAAATTGCTAATTTCGAACAGAAGAGTTGATTTTGATTTCATAATTATTGCTCACTTATTTTTTTATTCATCCTCAAGATAACTATTGATTTTTCCTTCTAAAAGAGTTGTTTTTTCGAGCGCAGATTTCTTCAATTCGATAGCAGTATACCTAAAGGAACCCCTGTGTTTGATCATATTGATATAAACATCATCGTTCAGCAGATCAGCATAATCGACTGGAACAGCGCCAAAAGAATCATCATCCGGGTTTCGTTTCATGTTTTTTATTCTAAAATGATTGTGAAATTCAGGTAAGGAAGCAGATGGCCAAAACTGGTTTTCAAGTCGGATGGTTTGTGAAAGCAGAACCCCATATTCAGTGTCAAACAAATTGATGATCGATTCCCTGAGGTCGTCTTGTGAAATGATATCAAATCCTTTTGACTTTATCGTTTCAAAAGCAGTCGATGCAAGCACAATGTCAGAGGAATAGTCTGCCCTGCCATAATGATAATCCATAGTATCGTTGTAATCCAACTTGTTCTCAAGTGTATAAACAACATATTCTATTGATTTTGCCGTCAGGTATTCATCTTCCACGCTTTGTTTGAGTCGCTTTTCATTCACTGATAAATTTTCGATAAGCTCTGATAACAACTTCTTTTCAATCTTTAAACTAATCCGTTCCTGGTTCCAGTTGTTTACCTGCAAGGCAATTAAAATACCTATTGCAACCAGCACAATTTCGCCAAGGGCATAACGCAGGTATTTTGCCAATTTATTCTCGGCGGCCAGTTGTTGGCGGATATTTCTGAAGTATTTTAACATAGCGTCGTGGCAGGTATTAATTATCTATTCCAAATTTTAGTTGACGATTGTATTCTTTTGATGGAAAATGGCCCTGGGAATTCCTGATAATGCCGTTTTCATCCAGTTGCCAAAATTCGTATCCGCTCACTTTTATTTTGTTGCCTGTACCACCTGGGCCTGTGTTCGTTGCAATTAAAGTCCAGTGGAATTCTGTTCCATCTGTTTTGGAGACAATACTGTCGTATCGAACAATCATATCAGGAAGGTCGGTCATAAATCCTTCTGCAAATTTGGTTATAGCATCCCTTCCGATGGCCGGTTCGCCTTCATTTACGCGTATTGAACCATCTTCAGCAAAATAGGATGCAACAAAACCCGGCCTGTTACTGCCCCAGGCTTGTGCATAGCTGCGTGCGAAAATTTCTATGTTATATTTCCTACTCTCCTCAGGTAGTTGCTTGTTTGTAAATGATAGATTAAGGAATTTCCACTCACCATCTTCTTTAATAAGTGTGAAATTATCGATATTGTTTGTTCGTGGGACACCATATTTACATAAGGTGGCATCTGCCCAAACAAAAGCAATCTGCCCTTCATTAACATGGATAATATATTCATTTACCGGCTCGTAGTAAGGCTCCAGTTTCCTGTTTCTGACATTTTCAAAATACTCGCTAATTGTGACGACAGAATTTTTCCATACCCCGTCACGAAATACGGCGATTCCCAGATTTGCCTTGTCTGAAACCATTTCGTCCAAATCTTCAATATTATAATTGCCGGCAGCAAATAATAAATCTTCAATTAGGGCTTTTATTTCTGCTTCTTCAGGGTCAGGAGTTTGTTGCTTTATTTCTGTTTCGACGTTTTCAGCCAGGTTGGTTTTAACTTCACCTGGTTGGCAGGCGGTTATAATAACAGCGGGTACCGCCAGGAATAATAATGTTTTTATTAAAGAAGTTTTCATAAACTATAATTGCTTTTTTTGTATTTAATTTCCTTTCAGGTAATCCTCAATTGTGTTTCATTTATCTTTTCCAAAGTTTAAAACTTTGGAAAAGTTTAGTTTAGAACTTTGGAAAAGGTTTAAGAAGTTATCCTCCTCATTTCTTTTTTCATTATGTTAAAATTCTCAGGGTCATAGCCCGAATGCCCGGCATTCATGATGTTCAACGATGATTTGTTTAGTGCGCCATGCAATTGAAAAGCCTGGACAGGTGTGCAAATGAAATCGAAGCGCCCATGAACGATGGTGGTATTGATGTTTTTGATTTTATCAATATTATTTAAAATGAAATTTTCAGGGATAAAGCAATCGTTGGCAATAAAATGGGCCTCCATGATGGCCATCGATTTATAGGAAAATGTGCTCAAGATTTCGTCAATCCCTGAAATTTTCCGGATAGTATAAAACGACATTTCGTAATAAGCCCATTCGTAGGCGTATTTGTCGCTCGTTTTTTTATCAGCTTCCAACATTTGCTTCAAATAATACTTTGCCGGGATTTCACCTTCGGGCACCAGTTTACCAAATCTTTCCCACACATCAGGGAAAAATTCTTTGATGCCACCACCAATATAATGATCGATAGCATATCTGTTCGCCAGCCAGATTCCCCTCAAAATTAAACCCAGCACACGCCCGGGATGATGAATGGCATACACCAAAGCCAGCGTGCTTCCCCAGGAACCGCCAAAAACAAAGGCTTTTTTGAAACCAACAAAATCCATCAGCTTGTTGATGTCGTTTATACAATCCTGGGTTGTGTTGTTTTTGATGGAGCCAAAAGGCGTACTTCGTGAAGAGCCCCGTTGGTCGAAAAGGAGGACATTGTACCTTCTTTTATCAAAAAAAGTTTTGTCCTTGTCAGAAAAACCGGCTCCCGGCCCGCCGTG
>DATCTB010000406.1:0-2123 GCA_036568185.1 Bacteroidales bacterium
TATTTCTTTTGTTATTTGAAAAGTGGTTTTAATATCTTTGGGGCAAACTAATCAGGAGTCTATGAAAAAACTAAAAAGAATTGTTGAAGACAATGATACCAAAGCTGGAGAATGGTTTGATGTGTTTATAGAAATACTAATAGTTATTTCACTAATATCATTCATGTTCGAAACTCTGCCCAACCTAACTCCACTGGAATCTAAAGTATTGTGGATAATTGAGACAATAATTGTTGTTATTTTCACGATAGAATATATCCTTCGGATTATTGTTGCGGACAACAAACTTAAATTTATTTTCAGTTTAAGTGGTTTGATAGATTTACTTGCAATTGTCCCGTTTTACATAGCCGGTATTGACCTGAGAAGCGTAAGAATATTCAGGTTGTTCAAGCTGTTCAGGTATTTTGGCGACAAAAGATACAGCCAGGCTATCTGGCGGTTCAAACAAGTTTTTATTTCCATAAAAAGTGAATTGGCTATATTTCTCATAGCCACAGGTTTCTTACTTTATCTCTCGGGAGTTGGCATTTATTATTTTGAGAACGCAGCCCAACCTGATAAAGTTAGCAGCGTATTTGACGGCTTGTGGTGGGCGATAATTACCTTGACTACTGTGGGTTATGGTGATATTTTTCCAATAACTTTAGGCGGGAAGATTTTTACTGCTTTTATCTTGCTTCTAGGCCTTGCAATCATTGCTGTTCCGGCAGGGCTTATTGCTTCAGCGCTTTCGCATATCAAGCTAAAGCAGTAAAAAGAGAAATAAAAGAGCGGTAAATGGGGTTCGAACCCACGACCCTCAGCTTGGGAAGCTGATGCTCTACCAACTGAGCTACTACCGCTTTTTTGGTGTGGCAAAATTAGTAATTTTTTCAGCTAATTGTTAGCCGAATCTTTCTTTACTTAATAATTCAAGATAAAATAATAGCCTCACCCTTCACTGCATCCAGCCTTATTTTCTGGCCTGTTTCCAGGTTTTGCATTGCTCCTTTCATACTCACTATTGCTGGAATGCCATACTCGCGGGCTACAACGGCTCCATGCGATAAAGGGCTTCCGATTTCGGTGATTAGTCCGGAAATAATGCTGAAAAAAGGAGTCCAGCCAATATCGGTATAACGTGCAACCATTATTTCACCTTTTTTTAGTGAACTTGCATCCTCCAGGGAGCTTACGACCCGCACAATACCTTCAACAACACCCTGGCTGACAGGTACGCCGGATAAATTTCCGGAATTAGTTTGTATTGTATTCTCCAGCGGTACCGGTATGCCAAATACCACATCGGGAAAAACCATATTCTGCAGTTCGGGAAATTGCCTGCGCCTTTCGGAAGCTATTTTTTTCCAAAAACTAAAATCACCAGATTTAATCATTTGACCAATTTCGGTATGCTGCAAAAAGAAAATCTGGTCAACATCGTCAAGCATTTCTTCTTTCACCATCATTTTTGCCAAATGTCGGTAAGCCAACTTAAACTGATGTTGTACGCCTATAGCCCAGGCTTTGGTATGTTCGCGCCTTACAACTGCTTTTCGGGCCTTTGGCAACATCCATCTTACAACATTTCTTTGAAAGAATCCCAAGTCGTCATCGTTAATTTCAAACAATGTTGCCGAAAGGTCAGTTTCTTTAGGTTTATGTCCTTCTAGAAACAAACGGGTTTTACTTTTCAGGCTTTCAATCAGATGAGTAGGTTCAACTGCCCATTCCAGTTCGCGCATTTCAGCTTCACGTATGCACCGGTGGCCGTGCCTTGCAATTAATTCCTGCCATTCATCAACAATTTCATCTGGGCCAGTTTTTGAAATATATTCATAAGCCAATTCATTATTTACCTCGAGAAAATCCTCTTCAACATCGTAGACTGCGGCAAGCATTTTGGCAATTTTATCAATAGAAATGACCACATTGGCGCTTTCTATATTCGGAATATTATTGAACAATGCAGCTACCTTTTCCTGCTCATTCCTTCCAGGAATTTTTCCTTTTGAATAAAAATTTAAAATGGCAGAATACAAAGCCCCGGATTGGGAAGAAGTTACGTAATGCAAGTCGTAGGCACGCATTAAAATGGCCATATTTCCTTCAATCAAGTCATAACAATCTTTAATATTATC
>DATCTB010000407.1:0-2155 GCA_036568185.1 Bacteroidales bacterium
TGCTGGTTGCAAAAAACACATTGAAACGGGCAAGCCAGCTCAGGAATGAAAACAGGTATGGTATAATGCTTCGTCATGGAAACTATCTTTGAGCACTTGAATAAACCAGCTTTATAGATTTTTAACAAAATTGAACAATTTTTTAGATATTTTTGCATTCTTATAATGAAACGGGCAAAAGTCCTTTAACTTAAACACAGAAAAGAATATGAACCAAATGCTTAAAACGTTTTCAAGAGTGGTGATAATCTCGCTGATTGCTGCAATTGCAATTGGAGGAACCACAAGTTGTAATAGCAAGAAAAAGCTGGCTGCCGAACAGGCTGCTGCTGAGTATGCCTCAAAGGTTGAACAAGCAACCAAAGACCTGAACGCCATTATTGACAGGCAAACAACCTGGACGCTCGACCAACAGCAACAACGGGTGAATACAATTTCCGGCTGGAACCTGAATGACCCGGAAGTAGACGCACTAATTGTGATGGCACAAACCGAAATTGACAACCAACGTGCTGAAATTGCCCGCAAAGCTGAAGAAGAAAGGCTACGCAAGGAAGAAGAGGCAAGGCTAGCCGCTGCCAAAGCGCAGGATAATTCATTGGATACCCAACTGAAAGCAATTACCACTGCAGGTAGTGCTGATGCAGCAAATGCTCAAATCAACAAAATGCTGCAACTGTTTGCCAGCCCAGATGTGCCGGTCCTGATTATTGTGAGCCAGGAAGGCGGAATAACAGATTATGACAAACCAACTACCGCTTCCCGCTTTTTGAATTTGCTGAAAGACACGAAAACATTCAATTACAGCGTGTCGGAAGTGAAAAAAGACGGCAATGGCAAAATCACCGAACTTGATTTAATTAAAAAATTCTGAAAGAAATGAAAAGAATAACTTATTTAATGGCCATAATCTTTGGGTTGGGCCTTTCCACTACAGTTTTTGCACAAGACAACCTCAGCCCTCAAAGAAAATTGGCGGTTGACAGCCTTGCCCTTGAAAAAGTGCGCGACCTAAGCAAGTATATCAGTATTATTGGTGATAAACAAACGCCTTTTAGCGAAGCTAACCGCGTGATTGACCGCGCTGAAGAGCTTTTTATGGCCGGCAGCGAAATGGGCGTTTCCTCGCTTACAACCAACGAAATTTCGTATTACCCTGTACGCAAGTATTTTGAAAGGCTGATGCGCCTTAACTACAGCAAGGTAAATATTGAGTGGTACAATATTGAATATGTGAGTGACCTGCAAAAGCAACCCGATGGCACTTACGTGGGCGTGATTACCATCTTCCAAAGATTTGAAGGCTACGACAAGGAAGGAAACCTGATTTACAAAGACACCACCAAAAAGGATATTACCGTTTATGTGAAACGTAAGGAAACCCAGATTGGCGGCCGCCTGATTGGTTTCTGGGATGTACTGCTCGGCGATATCCGCGTGAAGGAAACAGCTCAGTAAGAAACCTTAGAAAAATTATTTAGGAACCGCCTCAGTATTGGGGCGGTTTTTTTTATGCCCATTCCGTTGAATTGGTTTTTTTCTTAAAAGTGAATTTCTTTTGATTTTTTACTAATTTTAAACTTCCATTTTATTTTAGTCTTATGACAGAATTCATTTTAATTGCAGTTTTCATTTTCAGCTTAATATCTGTCCATACAAAGCTGAAAGGAACGAAGGTATACGAATTTTTCACTTTACTGGCTCTTCCATTTCTAATGAGTTATCTGTTCTTCAATCTTAGGGAGTATAATTTTACCGACTACCTGATGATTCTTTTGTTTGCAGGCGGTTTTATCTATCAGGCAGTGAAGTTTTATGACAAATACTTAAAACAGGTTTAAGTACCAAAAGGAAAGGTGTCACTAAAAAACCCTGAAAATTATTCATGAGCCCAATTCATTCTTGGGCGGGTTTTTTTAATAATTTTAAAATCCACTCCAGCCGAAACCATCAAATTTGTGAGAAAAACAACAGCGCCCTCTGTATCGAAATCAACAGAGCCTATTCTATTACTAAAATCTGCATGGATATTTACTTTTTCACTAATGGCATAGCGGAATCCAACTCCAATCTGAAATCCAATAATTATATTTTTAAGATAATCATTAGCGCTGCCACTTAATTCTTCTGAACCAGTATTAGGAGGATTGCCCAT
>DATCTB010000408.1:0-4617 GCA_036568185.1 Bacteroidales bacterium
ATCCTGCTGACAAGTTCATTAACCATTGCCATGGCTTTAACGGCGTTGCAGTTGGGAAACAATAAACTTTCCATAAGCCTTTCGTGGTTTACAATTGCTGCAGCACTAGGTTTTTTGGTAATAAAATATTTTGAATGGACAGCCAAGTTTGAACATGGCCTTTTCCCTGGAATGGATCATTACGACTCGCTTCCGTTAGGCGAAAGATTGTATTTCTACCTCTATTTTTTCATGACCGGGCTGCACGCATTACACGTAATTGTAGGTGCTATTTTTATTCTGGTAGTAATTAAAAAAATTCAAAATGGCTCGGTTAGTAAAGAAAAGTATTCATTACTTGAAAACTCAGCACTTTACTGGCATTTGGTTGACCTTATCTGGATTTATCTTTTCCCTTTATTCTATTTAATACATTAATACAATGGAAAATAAACAACACGAACATTCGGCAAATAGCCCCCACATAAGCAGCTACCGCGAACTGACCGGAGTGTGGGTTGGATTGATAATTTTAACCCTGATGACTGTTTTTATTTCAACCTTTGGCGCTGAACTCAGAACGCTTTCTGTTGCAACTGCATTGCTTATTGCAACTGTAAAGGCTTTGGCAGTTGGTTTTTATTTTATGCACTTAAAATATGAACCGAAAATATATAATGTGATGATGCTAATTGTTTTGGCATTGTTTTCATTTTTCCTGATTATGGTAATCCTCGATTATTTTACAAGATAAAACACAATTATGAATGCTTCAAATTTTGTTGAAGGAGTTGATTTTACATTTTACCTGATTCTGGGTATATCTGTTTTTTTCCTGGTAGGCATTACCGTAGTAATGATTTATTTTCTTTTTCGCTATAGCAAAAAAAGGAATCCTGTTGCTACCAATATTGAAGGAAACCATACGCTGGAAATAATTTGGACAGTAATCCCAACCATTTTGGTAGTTATTATGTTCTATTATGGTTGGGCAAACTACAAACCCATGCTCAAGGCTCCTGAAGGGGCAATTCAAATAAAGGCAACCGGGCAAATGTGGAAATGGACTTTTGAATATCCTAACGGGAAAATTTCTGATTCATTGTTCGTACCAATAGACGAGCCCGTAAACCTAAATTTGTATTCGCTTGATGTGCTGCACAGCCTTTATATTCCTGCCTTCAGGATAAAAATGGATGTTGTACCAGGCGGAGAAAAAAAAATGTGGTTTATTGGCCAAAAGATGGGAACATACGACATTTTATGCGCCGAGTATTGCGGACAGCTCCACTCCTATATGCTGAGTACAATTAAAGTTGTGAGCAGGGAAGATTACGATAAGTGGGTAGCATCGGTGCCAGACACGAGTAATGAACATCCCGGCCTTACGCTGATGAAACAAAATGCCTGTCTTTCGTGCCATACGCAAGATGGAACCAGGCTTGTTGGCCCTAGTTTTAAAGGCATTTTTGGAAAAGAAGAGGTAGTGATTGTTGATGGCGCGGAAAAAACTATAACTGTGGACCGCGATTACCTTATCGAGTCAATAAAAGATCCTAATGCTGCAATAACCAAGACTTATCAACCAGGGTTGATGACCAATTACGGTACAATATTAAGCGATGAACAGATTAATCATATTGTTGATTACTTGGAAACTGTGAAATAGATTTGTAAAAACTTGCCATGAAACAATTCATCAAAACGCTGGCGGAATTAAACAAAGTCAAAATCACTTTTGCGGTGACTTTGACTACCATGGCAGGTTATGCATTGGCAAAAAATACCATCGACGCCGGATTGATTTTACCCATGTTGGGAATATTTATCCTGGCTTGCGGCTCGGCAGCACTCAACCATTACCAGGATAGGGACAAAGACGGCCTGATGGAGCGCACTAAAGACAGGCCCATTCCTTCAGGACGTATTTCTGCCAATTGGGTTTTCGTAATTGCTGTCATAGAAATTGCGATTGGCGATTACCTGATTTACCTCGGTAGCAATTTTCTTGCCGCCCAGCTTGGTTTGCTAGCACTTATCTGGTACAACGGAATTTACACTCCTTTAAAAAGAAAAACAGCTTTCGCTGTTGTGCCTGGAAGTATTATCGGGGCAATTCCTCCCATGGTCGGCTGGGTTGCCGGGGGTGGCGAACTTTCAGACCCAAAATTGATGGTACTCGCATTTTTCTTCTTTATCTGGCAAGTCCCTCATTTCTGGTTATTGATGCTGAAATACGGAAAAGAATACGAAACCGCTGGATATCCTTCTATCACATCCATGATTAGCAAAGAGCAAATAAAAAAAGCAACTTTTATGTGGACGGCTGCAACGGCTGTAACTGCATTGATGATTCCTGCTTCAGGGCTTGTTTCTACTTTGTTTTTCAAAATCTGTATCTTGTTAGCTTCTATCTGGTTGATATTTATTTTTTCCAAATTACTTCGAAAATCTACCGTTGAATTCAACCCATTTTATTATTTCATGCGGATAAATTATTTCGTCTTGATTATTATTATCTCGCTAAGTATCGACCCTTTATTCTAATTTTCTGAATAAATTGATTTTCTGCCTGTTGCACAATTTTCTTAAATTCCTTTTTACTTTATTTCTATCTTTGCACATTCGTTCTAACAATTCATGATTTAAGTTTTCCAAATAAATTATTTTTTAATGAAAAAAGTTATTACACTTCTGCTGTTAGTTGTCGTTTTTCCTGTGGCTATTTTTGCCCAAATAATTGAAGGCCAAAAATATCGTGCAAATAAAGGAGCAACAGTTAATATTGCTGCTACCGCGAATGACGAAGATCCTGCCGGTGCTTCAAAGTTTAAAATTCCCAATGAAGATTGGAAAATGCCTGATTACCAGGTTGACGAATCGAAAATAATTTACCGCGAACCTTCCAATTCATACAAACCTGAATCTTACGTAAGCAGGGAACAATCTCCCCTTCCTGACACATCTTTTCTTGCTGATGATGATAATGGGAATTCAATTCCCCCTGACGTAAATGGGGCGGTTGGCCCTGACAACCTGATGGTTACTTTGAACACCTATGTAAGCATTACTGACAGGGTTGGGAATGTTTTGTATAAAAAAACACTTGGCGTTTTCTGGAAATCCTTGCCGGGGTACACTGATACATTTGACCCAAAAATAATGTACGACCCTTACGAAAACCGTTGGATAATGGTAACTCCAAGCAGTTCGAATGTTTCCTTATCACGCCTATATATTGGCGTAAGCGCCACTTCCGACCCACTCGGCGACTGGTATATGTACTGGGTTGACACTGATGCAACCAATGTAACCTGGTTTGATTACCCAAGTTTTGGATTTAACAAAAAATGGATCGCCGTAAGCGGAAATATGTTTGGCGGCGATTTCTACAGCACTGTTTTTGTATTTGACAAAATGGCTCTTTATGCCGGACAGGAAGACCCAGTATATACCCGTTTTGCCACAACACAGGCTTTTACTCCGGTTCCTTCATTTACTTACGACCCAGACGTTGAAGATATGTACCTGATTGCCAATGCCGGCGGAAATAATGGCGGCAACGGAAACATCAGCAAAATGCATTTGACCGGCACTGCCGATACGCCATCCCTGGATTTCGAGGGTTATATAAGCGTTCCCGATCCTTGGGGCGACTGGGCTGGTGAGTTTTTACCACAGGCAGGTTCAAGCGAAAATATCAATTCTGTTGATTCGAGGATGGAAACGGTGATTTACAGAAACAACAAGTTGTGGGCGGTTCACCATGTTTTTTTACCAGCCGGTAATCCGCAGCGTGCTGCCGTTCAATGGTGGGAACTGGATACAGATGGCACAGTGCTGCAACGAGGCAGGATTGAAGACCCGACAAACGAATATTCTTTTGCATTTGCGTCAATAGCTGTGAATGAAAATGAAGACATTTTTATTGGCCACGGAGTGTTTTCCGAAAGCCAGTATGCAAGTGCAGGTTATTCATTCAAAGCGTATTATGACGAGCCAAATACTATGAGAACCCATGTTCAGTACAAGGATGGTCTGGCTCCCTATTACAAAACTTTTGGCGGCAGCCGTAACCGCTGGGGCGATTATACAGCCGTTAGCCTCGACCCTGTGAATGGCTATGATTTCTGGGCTTTGCAGCAATATGCAGAAGTCCCTATCGGCAACGACCGCTGGGGTACATGGTGGGCGCAGGTTATGGCTCCCTTCCCTCCCATCGCTGACTTCACTTCTGATGAAACCCTTATCCCGACAAATGAAATGGTCAACTTTACCGACCAAACCGCAGGGGTGCCAACTGAATGGAACTGGACCTTTGAGGGTGGAGAACCTGCCACTTCAACTGAGCAGAATCCTTCAGGAATTCGTTATGGCGCAGAAGGAACTTACCCTGTGCAATTGGTAGCAACTAATATTTTGGGTACTGATGAAATTATCAAGGAATCATATATTACTGTCAGCTCAACTTTGCTGCCTGAAGTTGATTTTACAGTGAACAAAACAACAAGTTGCATTGGAGAAACACTTCAATTTACTGACCTGACTAAATTTTCACCTATACAATGGGAATGGCAATTTGATCCGCCAACTGTTACTTTTGTAAATGGAAGTGACCAATTCAGCCAAAATCCGGAA
>DATCTB010000409.1:0-4314 GCA_036568185.1 Bacteroidales bacterium
TGCTTTTCCGGAAAAAATATACATAAAAAGCCAATCACAATCATCTTTAACCTGGTAGTTGGCAAATTGGTTTTTTTCGATAATAAGCGCAGTAATTTTTCCTCCTATTTCACCTTGTGTCATCAAATTAAAGTCGGTGCATTTGCCGGTGGAAGTTGTTTTCCAATCTCCTTCAAATTCATCCACATCAAATTTTGCGAGTTGTTTGGAATGATGGTTTTCATGGTTTATTAAAATTCCACCCTCCAAAACCATGATTTTTCGTGAAATTCCTGGTAAGGAAGTAAATTCTGACTTTTCAACTTCAACTTTGGCAGTGCTTAATCGAAAACTAAAATTTCGTTTCTGATATTCAGAATCTGTTGGGAAAATAAAAAGTTCGGTGGTGGTGCCGCCAGCCCACCTGGTGGTTTTGAACTTTTCATATTTGATGAGGGTATAATCCATTTCCTTTTTTGAAATTCGAATATACGTTGTTTTAAAGTTTATATAAAATAATTTAAAAAAAAGCCTCGTTTTTAATTTCTGAAAACGAGGCTTTTAGTTGTATTGTAGGATGGAAAATACTTACCAGGCAGTCTCGGTTTCGAGAAATATCTGTGATTTATTATCTTTCAGGCAATCCAAATACATGTTTACATATTCCTGTGCTTTTTCTTCGCCATATTTTGCGCTTAGCGTGTACAAAATATCATAGTTGTTGTTGCCAACATATGGGTCCATGAAGTAAACGTAAGTATAGGTTCCGTCGGCATTTTGTTCAGCAGGTTTTTGCATGCGCACTGTGCTTTTCGCTTTGGCATTAAATTCAGCGCCGGCAGGTGAAAGGTAATTTATGGTAAAGTCTTCAAACTGTGCTACTTTATCAGCCTTTACATGATTCAAAACAATCAGTACGGTATCGTTTGCCACAGCCCTTTGGATTGGTGCTGGAGTGTTAGCATTCCAAATATCGCGGTAGATTTTCCATTTGCCCCCTTCATTTTTCCACGTAACCAAGTATTTTCCCTGGTCAACAACAATTCCGTCTCCCACAAAAAGCTGATAATTCCCCTCTTCTATTGCGATGTTTCCATATTTTTCAGCCTTGCTGGTTTCAAAAAGAACTTTATTAATCCCCATTTGGATGGTTGCAGCCCAAAATACGCTAATCGCTTGTTGCCCATCAATTACAGCGCTATTTGCCGGAAGCAGTTTAGCATCGCTGGTGTAAAAGCTGGTCAAGGCATCCACATCTCCTGCACCTACAGCTTCTGAAATTGCAGTATTTGTTTCCATAATTTGATTACTTACATCAACCGGCGCTGTGTTGCAACCGTTAAGAATCAGCGTAAAAAGGATAATCCCAAGAACGCTGAACATTGTGTTTGTTTTGTTTTTCATGGTAATTAATTTTAATGGTTTAAAAAGCTTAATTAATAGGCGTATATATTTAATAATGTGCATATTATGCACATTTCCCTATCAAATTTATTTCGAATTTGAATACAAATTCATTAATCTTAATATAAAATTCATTTTCTTTTAACTAGCTATTACTTTTTAGTAGATGTGGTACAGATACTATGATTTATTTTATTGACAAACAAATATTGGAATATCCTTACTTAAATTTTGAACAAAGAGTAACATAAAATTTAATATTTGTTTGGCGTATTCTGAGACGACTCAATTGAAGTAATATTAAATGAAAAAAATAGCTCGAAAGTTTTATTTAACATTGATGTTCCGAAAACTGAAAGCATAGAAGAACTTATGGTTGTTTTTTCACTTATTATATATATCCAACCTCTATTGCCCAAATATAAAGTACATGGACCAGTAAAATAGTCGGCTTTAAATACATAAATCACTTTTTCGGCTGTTAATTTTTTTAAATTTTCACTGAAAACAAATGCAGATTCTGTAATTTCAACTGTTTTTGAAGGCGGATAATATCTGGTATTACCGTCATCAGTAATTGCGTCTGTTGTTATTATTATGTATTGTTGTTCGACTGGGATAAATTCGTAAGTTGAGTTAATATTGAAACCATATCCTGTTAGAAACTCTTTGATTTCTTCGACTGTATGAAACTGCCAATAGTTATGCCCATCATAAGGATTAGCAGTAAATAAAGGTTTGTAAACAACAGGCTCTGGTTTTGGCAAAAGTGATTTCGCATATGTATCGGAATAATCTTCTCCAGTTATGCTAACGTATGAATATATGAATTCTTTATTATATGCTTTGAAGAGGCCATCAGAATGCCTGGTTTCCGGGTCTACTAAACCATTTTCAAAAGCAGTGATAGGCGCCCCTGTTTTGTCAATTAAACCAGACACAGTATGGTATTCTTTGCCATTCCAGCCACTTTCTTGAACAACCGCATAACCATCTTTAAAGTCATAAGCAATACTATAAATACATGGAATCACGATTTCTCCTTCTCTATTAATAAACCCTACTTTTTCTTTTTTTTCTACTTTAGCCATCCCATCGTGGAAGCCACCACTCACAATAACACCTTTAGGTTCAAGTACAATAGTTCCTGATTTGTCAATAAACATTTCTTTTTTACCTTTTACAACACTCACAAGCCCTTCTGAAAATTGGCCGGCATAATCATAAATGAAAGGTATCACCTCATTTCCTGTTTTGTCAAGAAAACCCCATTTACCTTCTATTTTTAAACCGATGAGGCCTTCCGAACTATCATGATAATCAGTACAGCCAACAAGTGTAACAATAACTTTTCCATCGGGTTCTATTAAACAATAGGCCTTATTTTTATCTCTTACCAACGCGAAACCATCTTGAAAATGAAACGCCTTTGAATATTGAAAATCAATTACCGTTTTACCAGTAATATCTATATAACCATAGCTATCGCCCGACCTTACAAAAGCTCTTCCTTCAGAAAACCGGTATTTGTCAAGTTCATTATAATCATATTTGCAAGGTATAATTTCATTGCCGTTAGAATCAATAAACCCGACTTTGTTCCCTTTTGAAAGAACGGCGGCTATCCCTTCACTGAAAGGATAGATTTCATTGTATTTATTTTGAGTTAGAATAATCCCATTATTATCTATGATAACGTAATCGCCATAGTAGTTTACTATGGCTCTGTTGTTGATAAATGGGTTTGCCTCCTCAAACATAGGCAGAATCACAATCTCTTTATTAACATTACAATATCCCCAACTGTTATAAGATTTTGGAAATGGAATCAGAGCCTGCGAATAGATAATTGATGAAAAACCAAAAACGACGATTAAAAGCATACTTTTTTTCATAAGTTTTCAATTTTAATGATGTACTATTTCAAGTTATTAATAAATTTTTCCAGGAATTTTTTTTATCTAAGTGCATACTGATTTTAGTGTAGGGACTTCTCTCTATTTTCGTAGAATTATGATTTTTATCACATTTCCCTATCAAATTTATTTAGAATTTGAACACAAATTATATTTAGGTGAAAATATTTTCTTTTAATAGAAAAATGAAATAAATACATACCGGGCTACCGCATAGACGGTTACGATAGGAAAACTTTTGTGTCTCGAAAAAGTAATTGGAATATAAAATGCCTATTCAACCTTAAACCCCAACGCCTTTATATACCCGGCATTTTGAAAATTATTTTTAAAAAGGCAATTGTTTAAAAACTCATTTAAAGCCATCTGTACTTTCTGGGTATCGGGCCGGTTTTTTCTTATGTTTTCATAAGATGAACGGTTGCTTTGGGCGTATTCAGTAATTAAATGCCAGTTTTTGGGTTCATCAAAATTCATGATGCCTTTGGTATTGTTCATTTTTTTGTAAGGCCAAAAAGCCCAGTTTACTTCATTTTTATCAAGCAAAAGCCTGAAATCTTCCACCCACTGGTCTGTGTTTTCTCCGGTTTCCCCAATGTAGATTGGCACCTGGTGTTTCTCACTGAAATCGAGGTAGGTTTGAATTTCCTCCTGTTTGACATCGAACCAATATTTATGAAATTCATATACAATATTGTCGTCAATAATTTCTTCAAATACATCAAAATTAGTACTCCAGACAGAGCCATTCAGGAAAATAACATGCTTTTTATCGATCACTCGAATTTCTTTAACAATTCGTTTATATAATAAAAATAATTCATGGTTCAGGGTATCCAGTTCATCGCTGAAGTAGTGTGCGATGGGTTCATTCACAATATCGTAACCAATAATGATGGGTTCATTTTGGTATTTGCGGGCTATTTTCACCCAAATTTCGGTCATTAAATCCTGGGATGATTTGCTTTTCAACAAGTAAGGGTAACCATGGCTGTCGTCGATATTATCTCCGGTT
>DATCTB010000410.1:0-12353 GCA_036568185.1 Bacteroidales bacterium
AAAATGAAGCTGATTTCAGTGATGATTTCAGTTTTTACATAAACACATGGTCCGATGCCAATACGCCACCTTATATCACGCTTAACCAGGCTGACGGAAAGGAAGTAAGAGTTTTGGAAAATAATGCCGCACTTGTTGCCCGCCTGAAAGAATACAAAATGAATAAGATCGAATTTTTCACTTTCACAACTCCTGAAACAAATTTGCCTGATGGAAAACACGTGGAACTAAATGCCTGGCGTATTTTACCTTATGATTTTGATTCCACGAAAAAATATCCTGTAGTTCTTGTTGTTTATGGAGGCCCCGGCAGACAGGAAGTAATGAATGCATGGGCATCGACTGACATAAATTGTTTTTGGTGCGAAATGATGGCTGAACAAGGCTATCTTATTGTTTCAGTTGATCCCAGGGGGACAGATGCACGGGGACAGGAATTCAAAAAGATGACTTACATGGAACTAGGGAAGTATGAAACTGTTGACTTTATTGAAACAGCAAAGTACCTTTCGGCGCTTGGTTATGTCGACCCTGATAAAATAGGTATTGTCGGCTGGAGCTACGGTGGGTATATGGCATTAAATGCCATCACCCAAGGCGCAGATTATTTTAATGCAGCCATAGCTGTTGCGCCCGTAACCAATTGGCGTTATTACGATAATATTTACACCGAGCGTTTCATGCGTACTCCGCAGGAAAACCCAAATGGCTTTGATAAAAATTCACCTATTTTCCATGTGGACAAACTAAAAGGAAACTTGCTCCTTGTCCATGGTGGTGCTGATGATAACGTTCATCCGCAGAATACAATAGACATGATAACAGCTTTGGTAAATGCCAATAAACAATTCGATATGTTCATTTACCCAAACAAAAATCATGGCATATCTGGTGGAAATACCCGTTATCATTTGTATAAAAAAATGACTGATTTTCTTGATTTGCATTTGCTGGATAAGAAAGATATGAATGGAAATGAAAAGTAGAAAAAATATTTTTTAGACAGATTTTAAACTTATAAAAATAGTTTTATCTTTGCGGCCCCTAAATCATTATTGTTTAATTTAAAAAAGAAAAGGAAGGTATAAAAGATGATCATTATTCCTGTAAAAGAAGGTGAAAACATCGACCGGGCTTTGAAGAAGTACAAACGTAAATTCGAAAAGACAGGCACGATGCGCGAGCTAAGAGCAAGACAGAGGTTTACAAAACCATCTATCATTAGCCGTGAGCAGCGCAAAAAAGCCATTTACGTTCAAGGACTTCGTCAGGCTGATGAAGCATAGGCATTAGCCTGTACTTAGGGAAGATTTCTGAGAAGAAATTTTGAATTGTATGTAATAAGTATTACATTTGATTCAAAGTTTCTTCTTTTTTTTTTGGAATATGGCAATAGCTGAATTTTTCGCGCATTTAACCCTTGAAAAGAAATATTCCGTTCACACACTAAAGGCTTACCAGGCAGATATTCAATCATTTCACAGTTTTGTTCAAAACGAATTTGAATTGACAGACCTGACAAAAGTTCAAACCATAATGATCAAGGATTGGATGATGTTTTTAGTAAATTCTGGCACCACTCCCCGAACAATCAACCGAAAAATAAGTTCGCTCAAATCTTTTTATCGTTTCCTGGTAAGCGAGGAAATTATTAAAACCAACCCTGCCATTTATATTCACACATTGAAAATTGGTAAACAATTACCCACTTACGTCGAAAAAGAAAAACTTAACAATTTTCTGAATTCAGAAATAGATGAAGATAAATTTAGCCAATTACGCGACAGGTTGATTATGGACATTTTTTATTCTACCGGAATTCGCCGAAACGAACTTATTGAGTTAAAAGAGAATTCTGTTAATTTATCAGGGAATTTTACAAAAGTAATTGGTAAAGGCAATAAAGAGCGAATTCTGCCGTTGACAAAGAAACTAAGTAAGGATATCCAGAAATATTTAGAACTTAAATCGAAAAAATTTAATAATTCTGTACCTTATTTGTTTGTAACAGATAAAGGAAAGAAAGTTTATCCTGAGTATATTTACAGGCTTGTGAACAAACAATTGACCGGATTGACAAGTTCGAAAAAAAGTCCACACGTTCTGCGCCATTCATTTGCCACACATATGCTTAACAATGGGGCCGACTTAAATACAATAAAAGAGCTACTAGGCCATGCAAACCTATCTGCAACACAAGTTTATACACACAATTCTATTGAACAGTTAAAAACAATATATAATAATTCCCATCCACGGGCTAACTTAAAAAAAGGAGGACACAATGAAAGTTAACATCAATTCAGTTCATTTCAAGACAGACGCAAAACTTGAAAATTTCATTGAGAAGAAAGTAGGCAAACTTTCCGGCATGTTTGAAAACGTCATCGGATCTGAAGTAACACTTCGGGTTGACAATTCAGATGTGAAAGAAAATAAAGTTGCTGAAATACGCTTGCTTATAAAAGGATATGATTTATACGCAAAGAAACAAAGTAAAACATTTGAAGAAGCCACAGATACAGCGATTAGCGCACTAAAAAAACAACTTGAAAAGTATAAAGGCAGGGTAAAGAAATAAAAATTGTTTTTTTTCACTATTCCTTTGGTTATTAATTTTAAAGTTTATATTTTTGCAGACCTTTTTTAAGAGGGTCTGCTTTTTTATGCAGGAATCGTTCTGAAAGTATTGTATTTAAGGCAAAAATCAATCTTAGAAGATGAAATTTGAGGCATTTTAGCACACAATAAAAATGCCAGCATAGCTCAGTTGGCCAGAGCAGCTGATTTGTAATCAGCTGGTCGGGGGTTCGAATCCCTCTGCTGGCTCAGTTCATAAACATATTGATTTGGGGAGATACCGAAGTGGTTAAACGGGGCAGACTGTAAATCTGTTAGCATAGCTTTCGGAGGTTCGAATCCTCCTCTCCCCACCCTTTGAGTTACAGAATCTTGAGTTTAGAGTTCGGAATATTTTTTAAACATATTGAATTCAAAAACAGATAGATTTCAAACTCGGGATTGAAAGCGGGAGTAGCTCATTTGGTAGAGCGATAGCCTTCCAAGCTATAGGTGGCGGGTTCGAGCCCCGTCTCCCGCTCCATTTTGCCGGGGTAGCTCAGGGGTAGAGCACTTCCTTGGTAAGGAAGGGGTCACGAGTTCAATTCTCGTCCTCGGCTCAGAAAGATAATAATAACAGAAGAACTCTTTTTTAATTTATAAACAAGTTTTAATATGGCTAAAGAAAAATTCAATCGGTCCAAACCACATGTTAACATAGGTACCATTGGACACGTAGATCACGGGAAAACAACTTTAACAGCTGCCATTACTCTTAATTTACAAGATAAGGGTTTAGCTGAGTTTAAGTCGTTTGATTCTATCGACAACGCTCCTGAAGAAAAAGAAAGGGGTATAACTATTAACACCGCTCACGTAGAGTATTCTACTGATAACAGGCACTATGCTCACGTTGACTGTCCTGGTCACGCCGACTATGTGAAAAACATGGTTACAGGTGCTGCCCAAATGGACGGCGCTATCCTTGTTGTAGCTGCAACTGATGGTCCTATGCCTCAAACCCGTGAGCACATCTTGCTCGCCCGTCAGGTAGGCGTTCCAACATTGGTTGTTTTCATGAACAAAGTTGACATGGTTGATGACGAAGAACTTCTCGAGTTGGTTGAAATGGAAATTCGCGACTTATTGAGTTTCTACGACTTTGATGGTGACAACACTCCTATTATACAAGGTTCAGCTCTTGGTGCTTTGAATAAAGAACCAAAATGGGTTGAAAAAATCTGGGAATTGATGGAAGCTTGTGACACCTTTATACCTGAACCAGTTCGTGATATCGACAAACCATTTTTGATGCCAGTTGAAGACGTATTCTCAATTACAGGCCGTGGCACAGTTGCTACAGGAAGAATTGAATCAGGCGTTATTCACACAGGCGACCCGGTAGATATTATTGGAATGGGTGCTGAAAAACTGAAATCAGTTGTTACCGGTGTTGAAATGTTCCGTAAAATTCTTGACGAAGGTAGTGCTGGTGACAACGCTGGTTTGCTGTTAAGAGGTATTGAAAAGAACCAAATTTCAAGAGGTATGGTTATTGCCAAACCTGGTAGCGTAACTCCTCACGCTGACTTTAAAGCTGAGGTGTATATCCTGAAAAAAGAAGAAGGTGGACGTCATACTCCATTTCACAATAAATATCGCCCTCAGTTCTTTTTCAGAACTACTGACGTAACAGGTGAAATCTTTCTTCCAGACGGAGTTGAAATGGTTATGCCAGGCGACAACATTACAATTACAGTTAAACTGATTGAAAAAATTGCAATGGACAAAGGTCTTCGCTTCGCAATCCGTGAAGGTGGACGTACTGTTGGAGCTGGTCAGGTAACTGAAATTCTTGATTAATAATAAAAACACTATAGAAGCTGAAGGTATTCTGAGAAAAATATCCGGAATACCCTCAGCTACTTATAAGTTACGGGTGTAGCTCAATTGGTAGAGTAGTGGTCTCCAAAACCATTGGTTGTGGGTTCGATTCCTACCACCCGTGCAAAAAAATAAAAATTCTAAAATGGCAAAATTCAGTATAACACATTATTTTAAAGAAAGTTACGATGAATGGATGCATAAAGTATCCTGGCCTACATGGAGTGAGCTGCAGAATAGTGCAATTGTTGTATCCGTCGCTTCCCTTATAATCGCGATAATCGTTTATTTGATGGATATTTCATTTTCGAGCGTTCTGGAAAGATTTTACAATATGTTTTAATTCTTTCAGAAAGCATTATTCTAAATTAATTATATAGTTATAAACTGTTTATTCTAATCACAATCTTCCTACAACAATGAGCGAGAACTCAGGTTATAAATGGTATGTCGTCAGAGCGATAAGTGGAAAAGAAAAGAAGGTGAAAGAGTATCTTGAAAGTGAGATTAATCGTCTGGGCATCCAGGATTATATCAAACAAGTACTCATCCCTACTGAAAAGATATACCAGATACGCAAAGGAAAAAAAGTTAGCAAAGAGCGAAACTATTTTCCTGGCTATGTCCTGATTGAAGCTGATTTGTCGGGTGAAGTACCACACATTATCAAGAATGTACCAAACGTTTTGGGATTTCTTGGAACGCGTGGAGAAGCCGAGCCGATCAGGCCTTCAGAAGTGAAACGCATATTGGGAAAAGTTGATGAACTGGCTGAACAAGGTGAAGAATTCAATGTGCCATTTATAGTTGGCGAAACGGTTACCGTAATTGACGGGCCTTTCAACAGCTTTAGCGGCGTAATTGAAGAAATCAACGAAGAGAAGAAAAAACTTAAGTTGATGGTTAAAATCTTCGGCCGGAAAACACCGCTGGAACTCAATTTCATGCAGGTAGAAAAGGAATAGAACTAAACGCATTCTACATTTTTAGACAAAAGTTTAAAATGGCAAAAGAAATAAGTGGATTAATTAAATTACAGATTAAGGGAGGGGCCGCAAACCCTTCACCCCCGGTAGGACCTGCTTTAGGTGCTAAAGGTGTTAATATAATGGAATTCTGTAAACAGTTCAATGCAAGGACACAGGACCAAGCCGGTAAGGTTATTCCTGTTATCATTACTGTTTATAAGGATAAATCATTTGTATTCATCATCAAGTCACCTCCGGTAGCGGTTCAGATTATGGAAGCCTCAAAGTTGAAAAAAGGCTCTCCCGAACCAAACCGTCAAAAAGTGGCAACTATCACCTGGGACCAGGTAAAAGCAATTGCTGAAGATAAAATGAAAGACTTAAATGCTTTCACAGTAGAATCGGCAATGAAAATGGTAGCTGGTACAGCCAGGAGCATGGGTGTGAAGATTAAAGGCACATTTCCTGCTAACGTAAATTAGTAAATAATCTGTTAAAACAAGGAGAAGAATTTATGGCAAATTTGACAAAAAAACACAAAGAAGCCTTAGCCAAATTCGAAAAGGAAAAACAGTACTCCTTAACAGAAGCAGTTGAACTGGTAAAGAAAATTACTTATACCAAATTTGACGCTTCCGTTGATGTAAATGTCAGGTTGGGCGTTGACCCGAGAAAAGCTAACCAAATGGTTAGAGGTTCTGTAACCTTGCCTCACGGCACAGGTAAAACAGTAAGGGTTCTCGTTCTTTGTACTCCTGATAAAGAAGACGAAGCTAAAGCTGCAGGCGCCGACCATGTTGGATTGGATGATTATATTCAGAAAATCAAAGATGGCTGGACTGACGTCGATGTGGTAATAACAATGCCCAGTGTGATGCCAAAAGTTGGTGGACTCGGACGTATTTTGGGACCAAGAGGCTTAATGCCAAACCCAAAAACCGGAACCGTAACCATGGACATTGGCGACGCCGTTACTGCTGCTAAAGCAGGTAAAATTGATTTTAAAGTTGACAAGTATGGAATTATCCATTCTTCAGTAGCCAAAGTAAGTTTCGACGACGAGAAAATCGTTGAAAATGCCAGAGAACTACTCAGCAATATCATCAAATTGAAACCTACTTCAGCAAAAGGTACTTATGTAAAAAGTATTTACCTGTCCAGTACCATGAGCCCTGGCGTGTTGGTTGACCCTAAATCGATTACTGCTTCAAGTTAAATTTATTCAAAGTTATGAGAAAAGAGAATAAAAAAGAACTCATAGAGTCCTTAACTCAGCAGTTAAAAGATAACAGCAATTTCTATCTTACTGATATTTCTTCATTAAATGCAGAAAATACCAGTAGCCTCAGAAGACTTTGTTTCAAAAATGGAATAAAGTTGCAAATGGTGAAAAACACCCTTCTGAAAAAAGCGATGGTGAATGCTGACAAAAATCTTGATGAACTATTCGGAACACTGAAAGGAAATACTTCAATCATGTTTTCTGAAACTGGGAATGGCCCGGCAAAACTAATCAAAGAGTTCAGGACATCTACAAAAGGTGAACTGCCGATTTTAAAAAGTGCCTACATTGAAGAAACAACCTATATTGGTAATGATCAATTAGACTTTCTGGCGGCAATTAAATCGAAAAATGAACTCATTGCTGACGTTGTTGCTTTATTGCAATCACCAGTTAAGAATGTGGTTTCAGCGTTGCAATCCGGTGGTAATAACCTAACCGGAATTCTTAAAACCCTTTCTGAAAAATAGAAAAGGTTATAATTCAGATAATTATTTTTAGAAATATTCAAACATTAAAAACAATACTCAAATGGCAGATTTAAAAGCATTTGCAGAACAATTAGTAAACTTGACTGTAAAAGAAGTTAACGAATTATCAACTATCCTGAAAGAAGAATACGGAATTGAACCAGCTGCTGCTGCAGTTGCCGTTGCCGCTCCAGGTGCTGGTGGTGCTGCTGCTGCAGAAGAAGAACAAACATCTTTTGATGTAATTCTGAAAGCAGCCGGTCAACAAAAACTTGCAGTTGTTAAACTGGTTAAGGAATTAACCAGCTTAGGGCTGAAAGAAGCCAAAGAACTAGTTGATTCTGCTCCAAAAGCTATCAAAGAAGGCGTTACAAAAGACGAAGCTAATGCACTGAAAACACAGCTTGAAGAAGCTGGTGCAGAAGTAGAAGTTAAGTAATCCTATTTATCATTATTCAGACGCAACCTCTTTGCCCAAATGGGCATAGAGGTTTGCGCCTATTTGTTCTTTTACATCATTCTTTCTTTTCGCTGGTAGTTAAACCAGTATTGTTTTAAACTTAAAATCTTTAAGCCTTGGCTGAAATCAAAACCGAAAGAATCAGTTTCGCATCGACGAAAAACCAATTGCCTTATCCAGATTTTCTGGACATTCAGCTGAAATCATTTCAAGATTTCTTTCAATTGGAAACTAACCCGGAAAACCGCAAAAACGAAGGACTCTTCCGAGTTTTTGCCGAAAACTTTCCAATAACTGATGCACGTAATAATTTTGTTCTCGAATTTCAGGATTACTTTGTTGATCCTCCCAGATACACTATCGAGGAAACCCTTGAAAGAGGATTGACATACAGTGTGCCCCTAAAGGCCAAATTAAAACTGTATTGCACCGATCCTGAACATGAGGATTTCGAAACAATAGTCCAGGAAGTTTATTTAGGGATGATTCCCTATATGACTCCTAAAGGAACTTTTGTGGTAAATGGTGCTGAAAGGGTTGTCGTTAGCCAATTGCACAGGTCACCCGGTGTTTTCTTCGGACAACACAGGCATGCCAATGGTACGCAATTGTATTCGGCAAGAATCATCCCTTTCAAAGGTTCGTGGATGGAATTCTCAACAGATATCAATAATGTAATGTACGCCTACATTGACAGGAAGAAAAAAATGCCTGTTACAACCTTATTGCGTGCAATTGGTTATGAAACCGACCGCGATATTCTTGAAATATTCGACCTCGCTGAAGAGGTAAAAGTTAGCAAGGCAGGTCTGAAAAGAGTTCTTGGCAGGAAACTGGCTGCAAGGGTTGTTCGTTCATGGTTCGAGGATTTTGTTGATGAAGATACAGGCGAAGTTGTTACTATTGAACGTAACGACGTTATCATTGAACGTGAAACCATTCTTGAAAATGACCACATTAACCTGATTATTGAAGCCGGTGTAAAAACAGTACTTCTTCATAAAGAGGACCCTAATGCACAGGATTTTTCATTAATCTTTAACACCCTTCAAAAAGATACCACCAATTCTGAAAAAGAAGCTGTAGAGTTTATCTATTTTCAGTTGAGAAATGCTCTTCCTCCGGATGAAGAAACAGCCCGTGGAATTTTTGAAAAATTGTTTTTCTCTGACAAACGCTACGACCTTGGTGAAGTAGGCCGATACAGAATAAACAAAAAACTTGAAATTAATACTTCTGAAGACATCAGGGTATTAACCAAAGAAGACATTATTTTAATTATAAAATATTTGATCAAACTGGTCAACAATAAAACTGTTGTTGACGATATCGACCACTTGAGTAACCGTAGGGTGCGTACAGTTGGCGAACAGCTTTACAGCCAGTTTGGAGTTGGTCTTGCACGTATGGCAAGAACCATCCGCGAACGCATGAATGTTCGTGATAACGAAGTGTTTACGCCAACTGATTTGATTAACGCAAAAACCCTTTCTTCGGTAATCAATTCATTTTTTGGTACCAACCAGCTTTCACAGTTCATGGATCAAACCAATCCTCTTTCAGAAATTACGCACAAACGTCGTATTTCAGCTTTAGGACCAGGTGGTCTTTCACGTGAAAGAGCAGGATTTGAAGTACGTGACGTTCACTACACACATTATGGACGTCTTTGTACTATCGAAACACCTGAAGGCCCCAATATTGGTTTGATTTCTTCACTGTGTGTTTATGCCAAAATCAATAACCTTGGTTTTATCGAAACACCATACCGAGTAGTAAAAGAAGGTCATATTGAATATTCAAAAGATCCTGTATACCTTAGTGCCGAAGAGGAAGAGGACAAAATTATTGCACAGGCAAGCACAATTGTAGATAAAGATGGAAAATTTGTAAACGAAAAGGTTAAGGTTCGGTACCTGGCTGACTACCCAATCACACCTCGTGAGGAAGTTGCTCTGATCGATATCGCCCCCAACCAAATTGCATCAATTGCAGCTTCGTTGATTCCGTTTCTTGAACATGATGATGCTAACCGTGCCTTGATGGGCTCGAACATGATGCGTCAGGCTGTGCCATTACTTAATGCCGAGGTTCCGATTGTTGGTACTGGTATTGAAGCCAATGTAGCAATCGATTCCCGCGTTTTGTTTAATGCAGAAGGTGAAGGCGTTGTTGAATATGTTGATGCTGACAGGGTTATTATCCGTTATGAAAGAGATGAAATGGCGAGACTTGTCAGCTTTGATGACGATGTTAAAACATATAATTTAACCAAGTTCCAGCGCACAAACCAGAACACTTCAGTCAACCTGCGACCAATCGTCAGAAAAGGCGATAAGGTAAAAAAAGGTCAGGTATTATGCGAAGGTTACGCAACTAACCAGGGTGAATTGGCTCTTGGCCGCAACCTGATGGTAGCTTTCATGCCCTGGAAAGGATACAATTTTGAGGATGCTATTGTTATTTCTGAAAAAATTGTCAAAGAAGATATTTTCACCTCTGTTCATATTGAAGAATTTTCGTTGGAAGTTCGTGATACCAAGCGTGGAATTGAAGAATTGACCAATGATATTCCAAATGTAAGCGCTGAAGCCACCAAAGATCTTGATGAGCATGGCTTAATCAGGGTTGGGGCAGAAGTATCTGAAGGTGATATTCTGATTGGAAAAATCACTCCCAAAGGTGAAAGCGACCCCACTCCGGAAGAAAAGCTTTTAAGAGCAATCTTTGGAGATAAAGCTGGTGACGTAAAAAATGCATCCCTAAAAGCTCCACCTTCAATGAAGGGAGTTGTTATTCAGAATAAATTGTTTTCCAGAATAATAAAAGATAAAAAGGCTAAATCGAAAGAAAAGAGCGCTCAAGCTGTTTTGCAGGAAGAATACGACAAATATTTTTCTGATTTAAAAGCACGATTGATTGACAAACTTATTATTCTCGTTTCAAACCGTACATCTCAGGGAGTAACTAACAATTACGGTGAAATAGTAGTTCCTGCGAAAACCAAATTTTCGCAAAAAACATTGAATGGACTTGACTTCACAACCATAAACCCTGATAAGTGGACAACTGATAAAGAAAAAAATACTTTAATTAAAACACTGATTAATAATTACAATATTAAATTTAAAGAATTAGCAGGTGTTTTAAACCGTAAGTTGTTTGTTGCTTCAGTTGGTGACGAATTACCAAATGGTATAATTCAAATGGCCAAAGTTTATATTGCCAAAAAAAGGAAACTGAAAGTTGGAGATAAAATGGCAGGCCGCCACGGTAACAAAGGTATAGTTGCGCGTATAGTGCGTGAAGAAGACATGCCTTTCCTCGAAGATGGAACTCCGGTTGATATTGTTCTTAACCCGCTTGGTGTACCTTCCCGTATGAACCTGGGACAGATTTACGAAACTGTATTGGGTTGGGCTGGTAAAAAACTGGGATTGAAATTTGAAACCCCAATTTTTGACGGTGCATCCATTGACCAGATAAACGATTATCTGAAAAAAGCAGGCTTGCCAGAAAATGGAAGTACCTACTTATATGATGGAGGAAGTGGAGAACGCTTCGACCAACCAGCAACCGTAGGCTACATTTACATGCTGAAACTTCACCACATGGTTGACGACAAAATGCACGCAAGGTCAATTGGGCCATATTCACTTATTACGCAACAACCTCTCGGTGGTAAAGCACAGTTTGGTGGCCAGCGTTTTGGGGAAATGGAAGTCTGGGCGCTTGAAGCATTTGGAGCATCCAATATTCTGCAGGAAATTCTTACAGTTAAATCTGACGATGTTACCGGCAGGGCAAAAGCCTACGAATCTATTGTTAAAGGCGAAGTTATGCCTACTCCTAATGTTCCAGAATCTTTCAATGTGCTTGTCCACGAATTACGTGGCTTAGGACTTGAACTGAGTTTTGACTAAGTTGACTTTTTTCACTGAATAAAAAAAATATTTATATATGGCTTTCAGAAAAGACAGCAAAATACCAAGTAATTTCGACAAAATCACCATTAGTTTGGCAGCTCCGGAATCAATTCTGGACCGCTCTTTCGGTGAAGTCCTAAAACCTGAAACAATCAATTACCGTACTTACAAACCTGAAAGAGATGGTTTGTTCTGCGAACGTATTTTTGGGCCAACCAAAGATTACGAATGCCATTGCGGTAAATACAAAAGAATCAGGTACAAAGGCATCGTTTGCGACCGCTGCGGTGTTGAAGTTACCGAGAAAAAAGTCCGCCGCGAACGTGGTGGGCACATTCAACTGGTTGTGCCTGTAGTGCACATTTGGTATTTCCGTTCATTGCCAAACAAAGTTGGCGCTTTACTTGGCCTTCAAACCAAGAAGCTGGAAATGATTATTTATTATGAAAGGTATGTGGTTATCAACCCAGGTATCAAAGCGGAAGCTGGCATCCAGTACATGGATTTCCTGACTGAAGAAGAGTACCTCGATATTCTGGAAACTTTGCCTCCGGAAAACCAATACCTTGATGACACCGACCCGAATAAGTTTATCGCAAAAATGGGTGCCGAAGCCGTTCACGATTTGCTTCAAAGATTAGATTTGGATAAAGAATCTTATGACTTACGCGACAAGGCAAACACTGAAACTTCGCAACAGCGTAAAGCTGAAGCATTAAAAAGACTTCAGGTATTTGAAGCTTTCCGCGATGCAAGGAAACGTGCTGAAAACCACCCTGAATGGATGATTGTAAAAATTGTCCC
>DATCTB010000411.1:0-3467 GCA_036568185.1 Bacteroidales bacterium
ATTGCTGAAACCAAACAAACGGTTGTCCCTTCAACGCTAGTTGCAGCGCCAACTTTTAAAGAAGCTGAATTAATTGTTGAGTGCCGGAAAATCTATTGTGATGATTTTAAACCTGAAAATTTTCTGGATAAATCTTTTTTGAAAAACTATCCGCAAGAAGATTACCACAGGATGTATTTTGGAGAGGTAATGAACATTACCGGTGAAAAAAACTATTCCGCTGAGTAATACCTTCATCAGGTACAAAGTGAACAGTTTGAAATTGTTCCAGTAGCATTATCTTATTTTTTCCTTGATAACCAATAGCGTAATTGAGTTCTTTTTTCGGAACAGTAATTTCAATTGTTCTTGCATCACTTTCAAACAACAATGGTTTTAATAAATCAGCCCAAATTTCAGTTAAAACCAATTCTTTAAAGGAAGGGTGAAACGGCCCGGCAACCAGTTCGCTGCCATCCAGCAAGCCTTCGGAAGGATGCAAGCCAACCCGCAAAACTTCGATATTGGCTTCTTCAAAAATGGGTAAAATCACTTTTGTCCAGTTGACGGCATCTTCCAGGCTTAAAGGTTCGAACTTTCCCTGTTTGTACAATTGGTGCAAACCCGTATCGCGGATAACTACGGTTGGGTAAATTCGGGTGGAATGTGCGCCAAGTTCAATAATTTTTTTGGCTGTAAAAATGGATTTTTCGAGCGTATCGCCGGGCAACCCAATCATCATTTGCAGGCCAAGCTTGAAGTTTTTTGATAAAATCATTTCAGCCGCTTTTGCGGTTTGTTCGGCGGTATGGCCCCGGAATGATGCTTTCAGGACTTCATCATCCAGCGACTGCGAACCCAGCTCGATGGTGCTGACATGATTTCGCGATAGCAAATCCAAAATTTCTTCAGAAATATAATCGGGGCGCGTGGAAAGCCTGATTCCCTGGATTTCATTTTTCAAAATATAAGGCTTGGCAAGTTTCAAAAAATGTTCCTGTTCCTCAAGAGTTAGCCCGGTAAAGCTTCCACCGAAAAACCCGATTTCAACTATCCTTTCCTTTTTGGTAAATGAATTTAAATGTGCTTCAATTGATTCGATAATTTCTTCATCTGACGGCACTTTCAGCCTGCCTGAAATTTTCTGCTGGTTGCAAAACACACACTGGAACAGGCAAGCCAGTTCAGGAATGAAAACAGGTATGGTATAATGCTTCGTCATGGAAACCATCTTTGGGCTCTTGAAATACTCAAGCTTTATAGATTTTTAACAAAGTTGAACAATTTTTTAAATAATTTTGCATTCTTAACAGAAATGGGCGAATTGCCTTCAACTTAAACACAGAAAACAATATGAACCAAATGCTTAAAACATTATCAAAAGTAGTGATGATTTCGCTGATTGCTGCAATTGCAATTGGAGGGACCACAAGCTGTAATAGCAAGAAAAAGCTTGCTGCCGAGCAGGCTGCTGCTGAGTATGCTTCGAAGGTAGAACAGGCAACCAAAGACTTGAACGCCATTATTGACAGGCAGACAACCTGGACACTTGACCAGCAGCAACAACGTGTGAACACGATAAAAGGCTGGAACCTGAACGACCCTGAAGTGGATGCACTCATCGTGATGGCGCAAACCGAAATTGACAACCAGCGCGCTGAAATTGCCCGCAAAGCTGAAGAAGAAAGGCTACGCCAGGCAGAAGAAGCCAGGCTTGCCGCTGCCAAAGCGCAGGATAATTCATTGGACACCCAACTGAAGGCAATTACCACTGCAAGTACTGTTGATGCTGCCAATGCACAAATCAACAAAATGCTTCAATTGTTTGCCAGCCCTGATGTTCCGGTTCTCATCATTGTGAGCCAGGAAGGTGGCATTACCGATTACGACAAACCAACAACCGCTTCCCGCTTTTTGAATTTGCTGAAAGACACGAAAAACTACAATTATAGCGTATCGGAAGTGAAAAAAGATGGTAATGGCAAAATCACCGAATTAGATTTAATTAAAAAATTCTGAAAGAAATGAAAAGAATAACTTATTTAATGGCCATAATCTTTGGGTTGGGCCTTTCCACAACAGTTTTTGCACAAGACAACCTCAGCCCCCAGAGGAAATTGGCGGTTGACAGCCTTGCCCTTGAAAAAGTGCGCGACCTGAGCAAGTATATCAGCATTATTGGCGACAAACAAACACAATTTAGCGAAGCTAACCGCGTGATTGACCGTGCTGAAGAACTATTTATGGCCGGCAGCGAAATGGGTGTTTCATCTTTAACAACCAACGAAATTCAATATTATCCAGTTCGCAAATATTTTGAAAGGCTGATGCGCCTTAACTACAGCAAAGTAAATATTGAGTGGTACAACATTGAATATGTGAGCGACCTGCAAAAGCAACCCGACGGGACTTACGTGGGTGTGATTACAATTTTCCAAAAGTTTGAAGGCTACGACAAGGAAGGAAACCTGATTTACAAAGACACCACCAAAAAGGATATTACCGTTTACGTGAAACGGAAAGAAACCCAGATTGGTGGCCGCCTGATTGGTTTCTGGGATGTATTGCTCGGCGATATTCGCGTGAAGGAAACAGCGCAGTAAGAAACATTATTTAGAATAAATGAGAACCGCCTCAAATATTTGGGCGGTTTTTTTTATACTTATTTTGATTTTTTTTTTTACATTTGAAATAAATTTTGAAGCAATGTATACGGAGTTATTAATTTTAGGTTTGTTTGTCTGCGTTTTTATTTTAATAAGTCGTTTTTTGCAAAAGTCAAAGGTTTATCAATTTATCGTTTTACTTTCTCTTCCTGTTTTGCTTAGCTTTCTTTTTTTATTTTCCAACTTCGACAATTTTGCAATAAAACCGGTTTATTTGATTTTGATTTTTTTAATAGGTTATTCGTTTAGAGCATTGGCTTTTTACAATAAATATTTAAAAAAATTGAACTAAAAATACAATGATAATCAGATATTTTTAGCTTTGATTTGCTATTTGGTTTTTTTTATTGCTTAAGTTTTTAATTAATTTTGTTTTAACCAAAACCAAATAAAAATGATAACTGAACTAATTCTTGCGGTAGTATTTATTCTGGGTTTCTTCTTTCTCCATTCCAGGTTTAAAGGCTCAAAAGTATATGATTATATTATCATAATTAGTTTACCTTTTTTAATGAGCTACCTCTTTATTAATTTAAGGGAATATAATTTTTCCACTTACCTTATGATTCTTATGTTTTCAGGTGGGTTTATCTATCAGGCAATAAAGTTTTATAGCAAATACTTAAAACAGGTTTAAGTACCTAAAAGAAAGGCTTCCCTAAAAAAACCTTAAAATTATTCATGAGCCCAATTCATTCTTGGGCGGGTTTTTTTAATAATTTTAAAATCCACTCCAGCCGAAACCATCAAATTTGTGAGAAAAACAACATCGCCCTCTGTATCGAAATCAACAGAGCCTATTCTATTACTAAAATCTGCGTG
>DATCTB010000412.1:0-5736 GCA_036568185.1 Bacteroidales bacterium
AATTACAACCTGCCATCACTAAACGATTTGTATTGGTATCCCGGAGGAAATGAAAATTTGAAGGCCGAGAACGGGGTAGAGGTTGAAGGAGGATTAAATTATTCAAAAGTTTTTAATAATTATATCTTATCCGCAGGGATGACAGCCTATTATTCCTGGATAAACGATTGGATACAGTGGACACCTTCTGACTACCGTTACTGGACGCCGGAAAATATAACCGATGTTAATGCCCGTGGGCTGGAGGCAAGCTTGAATTTTTCAGGAAATATTGGAAAATTGAATTACAAATTGCTGTCAGGCTACTCATATACCCGCACAACAGTTGAAAGCCCGCTGGCTAAAACGGAAGGTTTTGCCGGTACGCAGTTGATTTACATTCCCGTGCAAAGCGCAAATACTTTGCTTTACGGCAGTTTCAAAGGCTATTTTACAAGCTGGGGACTGAATTATATTGGCCAGCGGACAACCACAATGGATGCCGAAAAAAACTATACCAATACTTTGCCGGCCTATACCCTGAATAATTTCTCGATTGGGAAAGCGGTTTCATTTCAAAAATTTGGAATGGAGTTACGCTTCAAAATAAATAATGTCTTCAACACTGTGTACCAGGCCATCCAGTGGCGGCCAATGCCAGGAAGGAACTATGAAATTTTTATAACATTCAAAATAAATTAAATGAAAAAAACCTTTATTCTGAGCCTTGCGCTTAGCCTTTTATTTGTTTCCTGTAAAAAAGATAACCCTGAACCGCAACCAGTTTTCAGTCTTGAAAACGGAGTATTTATCCTTAACCAGGGGAATTTTACTGCCGGAAATGCCTCACTTTCCTATTATCAATATGATGGCGACACTCTTTTCAACGACCTGTTTTTTGATGTAAATGGCGTACCTCTTGGCGATGTTGCACAAAGCATAACACTCAACACTTCGACAGCTTATATTGTTGTTAATAATTCCGGGTTAATTTATGTTGTAGATTCAAAAACAGTTGAATACAAAGCTACTATATCAGGGCTGACTTCACCACGCTATATGACAATGGTTTCGGCAAGCAAGGCCTATGTTTCTGATTTGTACAGTAATGCTATTTCGATAATCGACCTTAATACTAATGTTATAAGCGGCCAAATTGAAGTAGGAAGAAGTACCGAAGAAATGGCAATGGTTGGACCAGATGTTTTTGTTGCCAATTGGTCGGGATACGGTCAGACATTGAGGAATGATAAAATTTTGGTTATCAATTCGCTGAATGACCAGATAGTAGATTCAATTGCTGTAGGCCTCGAACCCAATAGCATGGTTGTTGATAAAAATGGATATTTGTGGGTTTTGTGCAGTGGTGGCTATTTGAATGAAGAAATTCCGACTTTGTGGAAAATTTATCCTCCAACAAGGGAAGTTATTAAAACCTACACTTTCAGCGATTTGAATACCAGTCCTGACAACCTGGAAAAAAATGGAGCCGGAGATAGCCTGTTTTTTCTGAACCGCGGCGTATATAGGATGTCATTTTCAGATAATGAATTACCAGGCCAGGCTTTTATTGAAGAAGGAAATGATAAGTTTTTTCTTTATTTGGGGATTGACCCCAACAACGGAAATGTGTATGCTTCAGATGCTTTGGATTATGCACAAAATGGGTTTGTTTACCGCTACGGTGCTTCAGGAAATTTATTGGAACAGTTGAAGGTTGGTATTATTCCAGGCCCTTTTGCATTCAATTATTAAGTCGGCAAAAAGAATTATTTTTGTAAAAATTAAATTGAAAAATGATGAAAGTAAATGTAAACTGGTCAGGTAACATGGCCTTTGAAGCAGAAGTAAACGGATTTAAAATTCCTTTGGATGCTGATGAAAAAGTGGGTGGAAAAAACAGTGGCCCCCGTCCGAAACCATTAACCCTTGTAGCTTTAGGAGGCTGCACAGGAATGGATGTTGTTTCGATTTTGGATAAAATGAGGGTGAAACCCGATTATTTTAACGTGGAAGTAAGTGGCGAAATGACCGAAGAACACCCGAAATACTACAATAAAATTCACCTCCGTTATATTTTCAGGGGAAATGACTTGCCAATGGATAAGTTGGAAAAAGCTGTTAATCTTTCCCAGGAAAAATATTGTGGCGTAAGTGAAATGCTGCGCAAAGCCGCTGAAATAACGCATGAAATAGTTATTGAATAATCTTTTTTTCATTGATACCTAAACCCGGCATCAACTTGATTGCCGGGTTTTTTTATTGATTTAACAATTTTATCATGGGTAAATTAATTAGCTGTTTTATAATTTTTACTAAGTTTAAAGATTCAAAAAGCAAAGTATGTTAACCCGACTGATTTTTGTAGCTCTTTTTATGAAATGCCTCTGTATTCAGGGTCAAAACCAACTGGAGAATTTTACGAAGGACAACGTTTTAACTTCTAATCAAATAACGTGTTATTTAGTTGACTCAAAGGGCCTTGTTTGGATAGGTACTGAAAGCGGTTTAAATGCGTATTCAGCAGGAAAATGGTACCCGATAAAGGCAATCACCAATAACCAGACAGGAAAAGATGTTCAGTTAGGCCGCATTGAGACGATTTATGAAGACAAGCGGAGAAACATTTGGGTTAGCTCGATTAATGGGCTATTCATATATAATGGCAATTCCTGGGTTCACTATTTACAGGACGAAGAGGAGAAGCTTGTTGCAAAAGATTTTATGGAGGACCGGAGTAATAGAATTTGGATTGGCCTTGAAAACACTAAAAAATTTGAAGATTTTTTCAACCTGCAAGTTACTATGGTTACAGGCATCATCTATATGTACAATTACGAAACGTGGTTTACTTTCGGGCAAATGTCTGGAAATGTAGCGCTTAAGTACAATATTCCACCTAAGTTTTTCACGTCAATATTGCAAGATAAAGAAGGAAATATTTGGATAAGCTCGTTGGAAGGCCTGTTCAGGTTTTATAGCGATAAAATGATTGAAATTGAAGAAGACGATTTGCGCCGTATCAAAACATTTGGCGCGATACAGGATTTAAGTGGAGATATTTGGGTTGCAACTGAATTGGGTATTTTTCGTTACTCAAACAATACCTGGATGAAATACGGAAAAAAGGAGGGCCTAAGCGGAGATTTCTTTTATGATATTGTAAAAGACCCGCGCGGCAGGATTTGGGCTTTCTCGGCTACTGATATGAAGTTTACTGGATTAAGCATGAACGATGGAAAAAATTGGATGCAATTTGATAGTGATGCAATAAACCTAAAAGGAACAGTGAATGAATTATTTTTTTGGGAAGAAGAAATATTCGCTTTTTCCAACAATGGTGTTTCCAGGTTTGACAGCACCGGATGGCATCGCTTCGACAGGAAAGACGGCCTTAATGAGAAAAGTTATTCTTTTATGTTTCGCAACAGGTTTAAAGATATTTTCCTTGTTGGTGAAAAAGCTTTTTTTCAATTTGAAAATATGAAATGGGTGAAAATGTACGAACCTCCGGGTGATTGGGTGGTGACACAAATTTTTACTGATAAAAAAAGACGGCTTTGGGTTGCAACAGAAAGCAGTGGTGTTTTTCAATTTGCAGATAATAAATGGGAGCAACTTAAAGAGGAAGACGGCTTGCCGGATGACTATGTCTCCGGCGTATTTGAAGACAAAACTGGCAATATTTGGTTTATTACGAAAAAGGGTATAGCAAAAACGAACTTTTAGTCTGAGTAATTCTTAGATTTGTAACTTATTTAAAAATATGAAATCATTTTTTAGGCAAATACTGTTAATAATAAGCTCGATAGTTCTCTTTATTTCCTGCAGCACCGAAAGAAAACTTGCTGTGTATTATGCTAAAAATGCTTCTTCAATTAACGCGCTAGTGTTATCTCCGGCGTTTCTTTATAAAGTAAATCAGAAAACTTATTTACTCGATTCACTTGGAATAACTGATGAATCTATTTTTGATTCAGTTTTATACGCTAATTCCGACCTGCTTCAATATGTTAACGACTCGCTTTTTCTGTCAAATTATATTTATGGTTTAAAAAAAGAGTTGGCAGTTTTTGGAATAAAGGTTTACGGAGAAAAAGAAATGGGTAGCTTTCTGGAAAATGATTCGAATGCTGTTTTAATAAATGTTGCGCAGGTTGAATTGGAGGAAGTGCTATACCCGTGGGAAGATATTACACAGATTTATGACACGAAGTACACTTACAGCCATTTATTGAATGCAGTGTACATCAATTCATGGATTGAAATTGGAAAATACGACCAGGTTAACAGCACACAACAAGTTTATTTTGCTTCGGACCTGATTACTGATATAGTAGATGGCGAATTCAATTACGATGTTTTTAGCCAAAAAATCCAATATATGTACAACTACGACTCGTTGACAGTTAGCCAGATATATGATTACGCCTATGTTTTGGGGCGTACTTATGCCGGCTATACATTTGACTTGTTGCTGAACACATATTTAGATAAGAAACTATTGAACGGCAGCCGTTCTGATAAATATTGGCGTTACGACCCCATCAAACACGTATTTTTTCCAGCTCAAAAGGACATGTTTATTCTAATGGAATAATTTTGAGCCTGGCCCTGAATTACGCCTTTTGATCTGCCATCCAGTCACCAATATCAATCACTTTGTCAATCACCTCATCTGCTTTATCATCTGTAAAAGTTTTGATGATTTCCAAAGCCTGGCTGGCTATTCCCCAAATGGCATCATATTTTTGAATGAAGAGAGTTTTTTCCTGTTCGTTGGCATTTCCAGTCGAAATTCTTGTTCCCAAATCTAAAACTGTCCTGATGGCTGCGTCAGCTTTTGGACCTGTAATTCTGATTAATTCGGCATATTCAAGCGCAGGTTGCAATATTTGCCAAATGGAATTGAACCAATCTACAAATTTTGGTTTGCCGGCATCAGGGTCAAACTGAATATTCATTGTTTTGGTAGCAGAAACTACCTGGTTAAACTTTTCACGCTTCAGCGCCTTGTTTTTTTTGCGTTCTGCCTTTGCAAGTTTTCTTTCTTCCTTAGTTTTTTTAGCCATTTTGTTGTTTTTATTTAAATATTATGAATTTTTATTTAAGTTAAGACATTGTTAATCAAGGTGTACGCTCAACTTCAGCACCTGCTTTGGTAATTTTCGTTTTCCCGGTTCTGTCAACCATAATAAAAGACTGTGTTACTTTCGTAAATTCTTTACCATCACCGCTTTCGGTTTTAACTTTAAACCGGTTTGGTATTACCCATTTAAAACTGCCCCTGTACCAGGGAGATGGATAACCTCTTTGTGATGCTGTGTCTACGATATCTGGTTCTAGAGAATTATCTGTGTCAATATTGAAAAAAGTATCCCCTGAATCATGATAATGGGTTTCACCATCGTGGAGGTAGTAGCCCTTAATATTGCTTGCTGGCCCAGAAACTTCTCTCGCTTCTAGGTTTCCAAAATAAACTGATTTTGGATGGTAATTGAAATCTAGTTTCATGCCTGCACCTTGTGTTCTCCTGGGAATTCTTATTTCCCTTATTTTTCTTGCGGTTACATTATTTGGTTCTAATATATTCAAATTTACATGATTTGTATACCTACCTGATTCGAGGCTAACTCTCACATTTGCAGCCCGGTTTGGTGCTGTCCAGCGGAATCGGGTTCCTGTGTTTTGCAATACAGGTGTGCCTCCCGAGGCTTCCCACTTTCCGGTTTTGCTTCCAGTAAAATTAACCACTTC
>DATCTB010000413.1:0-6145 GCA_036568185.1 Bacteroidales bacterium
CAGGTTTATGCTCACTATATCCTTGCCCAGGCTGCACTCGATAGAAATAATTTCGCGGTAGCTGAAAAAGAATTTGCAATTGTTGATGAGTTGAATACTTCTGAGTGGGGTGCTGAATCGAAGTTTCAGATAGCCTTGATAAAGTTTAATAATAAGAAACTGGATGAATCGGAAGCTTTGATTTACCAGATACCGGAGCAATACCCTGACCAGGATTTCTGGATAGCACGAGGGTTTATTTTGCTTTCAGATATTTATGTTGCCCGCGACAATGAATTTCAGGCCGAGCAAACCCTGATTAGTGTGATTGAAAACTACCCGGGCGATGACCTGAAACAAGTTGCTAACGCAAAACTTAAGCAATTGCAGGCTGGGCGAGCAACCACTCCTGTTGAACAAACTGAAGAACTCATTGACAATGAATAAAGAGATGAAAGCCATGAAAACATTGATTTATAATAAAATTATTTCAGAAAGCGCCAAGGCAGGCCTGCTGCTGTTACTTTTTACAAGCAGCTTACTGTCCTTTGGCCAGGTACAGCAAAACCTTGACCGCGATCACAACGAGCAGGTTACTATCATTGGTTCGTATGACCCTTCGATAAATGAAGCTTTTAAAATTAACACACGGCCCGGGGAAAGTGCTGTAACTTTTCAAAAACCAAGCTACACTTTTACTCCACAGGATTTTAAGCAAGAAACAAAAATTTCGTTGGAAGAAATAAAACCGGTTTCTATACGCGCTGACCAAAGGCCTAAAGTGTATGAAAATTACCTGCTTGCAGGATTTGGAAGCCTACTGAGCCCGATGCTTGACTTCACGCATTCGAGTGGTGAAAGGAATGATTACCGCTTGAATTTTCATGCCTACACACTTTCTTCGTTTATGAATATTCCTGATTACGCGCCTAGCAAATATTCCAATTCGCTTGCTGAACTCAATTACGATAAATATTTTGGCGACCATGTGTTTACCACCACTGCCTATTATGGGTTTAACGCAACAAAGTATTACGGATATAAACCCGCAGATTTTCCTCAAATAAATGAAGACGATGTTGACCAAAACCAGGTTTTTAATTTAGTAAAAATCAATGCAGGCCTGGCTAGTAATTATTTGAAATCAAGTAAATTACACCACGAATTCAACCTGTCTGCTTATTATTATTTTGATAAATATAAAACCAGGGAGGCCGATGTAAGTTTTGATTTTGATTTGTATAAAAGTTTTGATGTAAATAAAAACCTGAATTATCAATTCCTTGGATTGAAGGCGGATATTGAATATGTTGGATTGACAGACAGTGTTTCATCCAATAATAGCATGCTGGTTTACGGCATCCCCTATTTCAAAGCAAAATATGGCATGTTCAGTTTTAATATTGGTGTGAATTTCAGCTATTTGAATGCAACAGGGTTTGGCTTTAAAATATACCCCGTTCTGGATATTACATATACTTTGGTGCCAGAAAGGTTCACGGTTTATGGTGGTTTGGGAGGTGGTCTGACAAACAATAGTTACCTCAAATTGTCAAAAGACAACCCCTGGGTTTCCTCAGTTATTCCCACCATGTGGAAAGATGAAAAACTAAAAGTTTATGGCGGAATTAGAGGAAATTTTGCCACAAAAGTCAACTTTAATGTTGAAGTAGATTGGTCCCTGTTTGAAAACGAATACTTCTTTTATAACATAAGTGACTATTCTTATATACTGGCGTTTGATTTTCCTAAAAACAAATTTATGGCTGCTTATGATAAAGGAAGTGTTTTTCAAATAAGTGGAGAAATAGCCTACGTTTTTACCCCCGAATTTAAAACCTGGATTGGCGGGTATTATCATGCCTACATCCTCGATTCGCTGGACAAACCTTACCAGAAACCGCTTTCCATGATACAGTTCGGCGCTGCCTATATTATTAAACAAAAAGTTACGCTTAACGCAGAAATTTATTCTATGGGTAAAAGGTATGCAATTGACAATATTGGAAATACGGTTGACATGGCAGGCTTTTTCGACTTGAACTTTGGTGCAGAATATAAAATCAATGAAGAATTTTCAGTTTTCCTAAATGCAACCAACCTGCTCAACAATCATTACGAGAGATTTTACAACTACCCTGTTCAGGGCTTGCAAATTATGGGCGGAATTGGCTGGAGGTTTTAATTAATCAGGATATGCAATCCTTGCATGGTGGATGTTGAGAAGTTTCTTTTTCAGAACTTTTTTTACAATGTTAATGTCTTTCATTGTAATATCAGAATTTAAGAACTGTCCTTCATTGAGTTGAGAAGCCACTATGTTGTCAACCAGGTCGTTTATCTTTTGTTCATCCAGTTTAGAAATACTTCTTGAAGCGGCTTCCACCGAGTCAGCCATCATTACCACTGCAGTTTCACGCGAAAACGGAATTGGCCCGTGGTAAGTAAATTCTGACTGGTCAACTTCCATTCCCGGGTGCATTTTTCGTTCTAACCGATAAAAATATTCAACCCTTCTGTCGCCGTGGTGTGTACGGATAAAATCAATTATTTGCTCAGGCAAACCTGCTTTTCTCGCCATTTCAATGCCATCGAGAACATGACCGATAATTATTCTTGCACTCTCCTCCGAACTGAGATTATCGTGTGGATTGTATTCCGAAACCTGGTTTTCAACAAAAAATAATGGGTTGTTCATTTTGCCTATGTCGTGGTAAAGGGCTCCTGTTCGGGCCAGCAATGAATCGCCACCAATGGCATACAATGCCTCGGAAGCAAGGTTGGCAACCTGCAACGAATGCTGGAAAGTTCCTGGTGCCTTCATTGAAAGTTCGCGTAATAAGGGATTATTGGTATTGGAAATTTCAAGCAAAGTAATTTGGGTAATTACGCCAAACACTTTTTCATACAATAGAATAATTGGGTAAGCCAGCAACAATAAAATGGAACTGACCGCCATGTATGCAACCTGTGTTCTGCTAAAATTGTCCAGCGAACCTTCCTGAATAAGCAACATGCTTACGTAAACCATCATATAGGTTACGAAAACAAATACTGCCGAAAGAAATATATCGGAACGCTTGGCAAGCTTTCGCACTGCAAAAATAGCAACTAGACCGGCAGCAAATTCTGTATAAAAAAACTCAAAACTGTTGGGTGCATAAAAACCCAGCACCATCACGGTAATCAGGTGGATAATAATGGCAATTCCGCTGTCGTAAAAAGCAGCAATTATAATTGGTAAAATCGCGAAGGGAATCACCAGGGTCCATTGTGGGTAGTTAAGAAAAAAGAAAAAGGAGAGAACAATTAAAGTAAGCTGACTGAATAAGATTAGAATAATGTTCTTTAAAAGTTGATATACTTTTCTCCGGAACAAAACGAGATACAGGTATTCAATCAGAAACAACAGCGAAATAAGCAAGATCATTCCCGCCAGTATTAATTTCTTGGAAAAAGTGGTATTGAGGTCTTGTTCATATTCTTGCTTTAACGACAGTAAACGCTGGTACTTGTCCGGCGAAACAACCTCCCCGGTGGATATAATTAATTCGCCTTTTTGTACAAGGCCGGTAGATGGCGATATTTTACTTACAATTTCTTCTATTTCCTTCAAGTTGTTGTCCTCATCATACAAAACATTTTGAACCAGCGACTGGCTTAAAACCTGCTTTAATAAAGTGGTGTCAGAAGTTTGCAATCTTCTAATCTGTGTATTAGCAAATTTGTTTGCACTTCTGATATTAAAAATTTGCCCCAAAGTTGTCTGGCTAACTTCATTTCCTTTTATAAAATAAATCGGAAAATTACTTTCTTTGCCCTCAATAGACGGATTCGTCTGGATAATTCCTTCTTGTTCAATTTCCAAAAATAGTTTGTTCAAAAAAGTGGAATAACGAAGGGAATCTGCCTTTCTTTGGTTTCTGTACTTTAGTCTCCAACTTTCAGCAAAATTTGCTTTCAATTGTTTCGCGCCTGCAGCAGTAATGTTTTCATCATATTTAAAATAAGGGATAAAAGTTTTCAGAATCTCCTCCCTTTCATCGCTGAGTTGCTTATCAGTTTTTTTGATGGAAAAATCAAAACTGGCAATCATATCCTTGTGGTTCCAGGGTTTTCCTACCTGAAATTCGTACCTGAAATAATTAGTTTTCGGACTTGCCCATACAATTATTCCAATAGCCAGAATAAAAAATATGACTTTTAACAGGTCGTAATAATTATGTTGTAATTTTGAAAGGAGAGAATTCATGCACTTTACTTTACTGGCAAAAGTAAATAAAAGCAGATATACTATTACTAAATACTGAACTTCAATGAAATATGGCATTTGTTTACAAACTATGGTTCCAGTTAGGAAACAACCCGGCGACCAGTACGAAATGACCAACCAACTGCTTTTTGGCGACTTAATGCTGGTTAACGATCAAATGAAACAATGGCTGCTGATTGAAACAACTGACGACCAGTATAGTGGCTGGGTTGACCAAAAACAAATAAAGGAAATCAAAAAAGAAGAATTTGATTTTCAGAAAAACGGTGGAAATTATTTTGCACTCAATGCCAGTTACAAAGCTGTTTCTGCTGATAAAAAAACATCCCTGCGTTTAAGCTTGGGAAGTCGGCTTCCGGGCTTTAGCGATGGAAAATTTACTGTCAACAAAGTTGAATTTGTTTATTCGGGTAAGTTTAAAAATTCAAAAGAAAATAATAAAGAAAAAACTGTCAGTAAATTAGCGCGCCTTTACCTTGGAGCGCCTTACATGTGGGGCGGGCGGTCGCTTTTCGGAATTGACTGTTCGGGTTTGGTTCAAATTGTTTTCAAAATGTGTGGCATTCTGCTGCCCCGCGATTCGGCTGACCAGGTAAACCTTGGACAAACTGTTAGTTTTATTGACGATGTCAAGCCTGGCGACCTTGCTTTTTTTGATAATGAAGAAAATAAAATTATTCATGTTGGTATTTTACTTGGAAAAAATCAGATAATTCATGCGTCGGGCGAAGTGCGGATTGACCAAATTGACCATTTTGGAATTTACAATGCCCAGGAAAAAAGATATACCCATAATCTGAGAATTATCAAAAGGCTTGTTGCTTCATAAGCGTTTAGTCCCAGGAGAATTTGAAAATGTGCTAATATGCTGATGGTTCAATTGTTTCATGGTTCGATTGTTTCATGGTTCGATTGTTCAATTGCTATTTTCTTGTCATTCATCAATTCCTCCAAGCTCAAGACTCTAAACCCAGAAACCAGCGACAATTGCGAGCCGACGAAGGAGGCGTGGCAATCTCCATTACAAAACCACTACCTTCTAATTGGGATAGCTTCTTCATGCTTACACACAAGCCCACCTGATATTCATAGCAATTAAACTGATGGGTAAGTACATATGCCAACAGCCAATTTATCCCACCACTGCTTGTCATACCGAAACAAAGAGAGGTATCTCCTTCTTTTTACTTCACATTACTAATGAATATTTCTAAAAAACCCATTTTGATATAGCGGTTTTCCACTATTTTTTTTAAATGGCGGTTTTCCGGGATAGATTTCAATTTTGCCTGCACTATGTTTACAGTCCTGTTAAACACCCAAAGATGGTAGCTCATTTTATTTATAAAAATCAAAAACTAATCGTTTCGTATATACTTGGTACAGAAGCGATTACCCCCCCCCAATTTCGTACTGATATTATTTGGGCACATCCTGTTTGGCCTCCAAATTCTCAAATTTTGCTTTCAAATAAACAGCATAAAAGTAAAATTGATACACTTTTTAGGCAAAAACAAGTTCATAGTTCTTGCCCCTTGCATTGTTCCGGTTGTTGCGGGGGGCGGTAAACTGATTGAAACTGGCTTTAATTTTTTTCTTTTCTTTCACTAAAATTATTATTATAATGAAAAAATTATTAATGATTGTAGCAATCTTGTTATCAGGTGTAACAACGCTTTTTGCACAGGGTGCTTGGGAACTATTAGTAACTTGGGATGCTACAAACCAGAATTGCGCATGTGGTACATATGCAACTGCTCAGTTCAAAGTTGTAATTGAAATTTATGATGATGCAAATGTAGCTTCTGTTGGCACACAAACTGTATATGTTAATTCTTCTGCCAATAGCTACACATTTGATTGCAGCAATTCTCCAATTGATGTAGATTATTA
>DATCTB010000414.1:0-2232 GCA_036568185.1 Bacteroidales bacterium
AAATCCAATTTAACATTTGTTCTTTCCAAAACCGATGCACTGTCCATTGGCACCCTAATCTCCAACCAACCATCTTTTTTAAGAAATTCACGCTTTTGTGTTTTTGAATTTAAAATAATCTGGAAATACGAAGACTGGTAAGAATTTAGAAAATAAAAGATATTAGGATTCATTGATACACATCTCAAATTACTTAACACGCCCTTTTCTTCACCAAAATAAACGCCATTCGCAGTATCTTCTTTCATTGATGAGATACTCCAGGGATCAACTGTTAAAACGAAAATGCCATTTTTTGTAGAAGGATCAAGTTTTCTCTTTATACTTTCCAGGTAAACAGGGCCATAAGGCGAATCAGCAACGCTGAAGGAATAGTTATAAAAATGACTTTCATTTTCAGGATAAATTATTTCATTAAAAATTTCAGGTTGTAAACCTTGCGCAGACTTTGACGTGCCCAGAATGAACGCGTGCTGCCTGGGGGTTGTAAATTTCAAGTAAAAAGCATCTGATTTGCCATCTGCGAAAGCGAACACAGCGAAAATTACTGCACCGCAAATTGCTGAAAAAATGATTACTTTGGTTATAAATTCGCGCATAGTACTAAAACTGTAAATAAATAAACTGGTCACCTTTACTGGCAAACAGAAAAATCACCATAATAAGACAAAAATAAGCCGCCCACCGCATAATTTTTGGCCAGTTTGAAAAAGTATTTTCAATGGCATAGTTTTGATCTCTTCCAATCCATTCAACAAGAACCAGAACAAAAACAAAAAATGTTGCTATCGGCTTAAAATTAAAACTATGAAATATTGACATGGAAAACATACCGTTCAAGTGCTGAAAAGCCTGAACAACAGAATCTGCCCTGAAGAAAATAAATGTAATTGTAACCAAAATAAAGGTCAGTAATATATTCATTGCTTCTCGGAAAGTTGGGAGCAATTTTCCTTTGGCAATTTTCTTCTTCTTATTCATATTTCCCCATAAAATCAGGGGAATAAAATACAAACCATGTAGAATACCAAAAACAAGGTAAGTCCAGTTGGCGCCATGCCAAATGCCTATAATCGCGAAATTGATAAAAATCGCGAGTATAATTCCGAACTTTCCCAAATCGCGAAAGGCGATATTCAAAGGTGTAAACACATACTCTGTAAGCCAGGCTGTGAGGGAAATATGCCACTTCCTCCAAAACTCGGCTATGTTTTGAGCGAACAGCGGAAAGTCAAAGTTTTTGGTAATATTGAAACCAATCAAACGTGCAAAACCTATCGCCATGTCGGTATAGCCTGAAAAATCGGCATATAGCTGAAAAGTGTACAAAACGCCTCCGTAAACCAGGGCGCTGGCCGGTTGCTGCTGGTAAGTTTCAAAAATCTGGCTGGTAACTGGGGCACAATTATCGGCAACAACCAATTTTTTAAATAATCCCCATAAAATCTGCCGCATGCCATCAACAGCCTGGTTGTAATCAAAAGTCCTCTTCTTTTCCAATTGCGGAATAAACATTTTAGCTTTATCAATCGGGCCCGACAAAAGGCTTGGGAAGAAAGCTACGTATCCGAAAAATATAACCCAATCGTGTGAGGCTTTCATTTTCCCCTTATCCACATCAAGCAAATAACTCAGGGTTTTAAAAGTAAAATAACTTATCCCGATTGGAACGATAATATTTAGTGTATGAATATTTAAGTCAACATTGATTGACGCAAAAGCCTGTTTAAAGGATATGATAAAGAAATTAAAGTACTTGAAATAAAACAAGCCACCAACTCCCTGAATCATACCAAGCCAGAGCAGAAGCCTCCTTTTTCTTGAGTTTTCTGTATTTTCAATGGCAATTCCCAGAAAGTAATTTACCGCAGAAGCACCAAGCAAATAAGACAACAGGCGCCAATCGGCCCAGGCATAGAAAAAATAGCTGCCTGCCAGGATAAGCAAATTCTGGATTTTCAGATTTTTGTTAAAAACAAACCAATACAGAAAAAAGAAAACAACAAAAAATATGATGAAAGTATAGGAGTTAAAAAGCATAAAATCTTAATTAATATTTACACCGGCATTCATTAGAATATCAACACCATTTATTTGCACTGAAGCATTTGCAAGAAACAAAGCCGTTTCAGCCACTTCTTCAACAGTTACCAGTTTTTTCAAAGGATGATTCAAAGTCATTTGTTCTACTATTCTTTCATCTACTTCCGCTGTTAAACCGGTTTGCATAAA
>DATCTB010000415.1:0-2343 GCA_036568185.1 Bacteroidales bacterium
GAAGATGGTGAAGCGATGAGAAACGATAAAAAATATTCCTACGTTTCAGCCTGGGAATTTACTGGCGACGACAAAGAACCCAAATTGCACAAGGAAGAATTGAAATATGAAGCGATTGAAGTGAAAGTGCGTAATTATAAAACGGCGTAAATTGATTTCGGATTGCGGATTGACGATTTCGGATTTAAAGAAAAAGAATAACAATAAAAATGACAATAAAAACTTCTAAGATCTCTGATTTAGCAGGTAAAATCAATCCGCAATCTTCTTGCCCCCTCCCCTTGGGGGAGGGTTGGGGTGGGGTTCTGCAATTCAAAATCCGATATGATATGATTGTGAATTATAAAGTAAGAATTGAAAAATGACAATAGGAACTTCTAAGATTACTGATTTAGACGGGATAAACAATCCGAAATCGGCAATCCGAAATCCGAAATAAAAAAAAATAACCATGGATTTAAAACTAAAAATATGGCGGCAAGCGGCTCAGGACGCACCCGGAAAATTTGCCGATTACCAGGTACAAAATATATCAAAGGATTCCTCTTTCCTTGAAATGCTGGATATCCTCAATGAGAAACTCGTTGCCGAAGGCATTGAGCCGGTGGCTTTCGACCACGACTGCCGCGAAGGTATCTGCGGAATGTGCAGCTTGTTTATAAACGGCCGGCCACATGGGCCTGACACTGCCATTACCACTTGCCAGTTGCACATGCGCAAGTTCAATGATGGCGACACTATTGTTATCGAACCCTGGCGTGCCAAGCCTTTCCCTGTTATCAAAGACCTGATTGTTGACCGTTCATCTTTCGATGAAATTATCCAGGCCGGTGGTTATGTTTCTATCGCAACCGGAGGCGTGCCCGATGCCAATGCCATCCCCATCAGCAAAATAAATGCCGACCTGGCTATGGATGCTGCTGCCTGCATCGGTTGCGGTGCCTGCGTTGCCGCGTGCAAAAATGCTTCTGCCATGCTGTTCGTTTCTGCCAAAGTTTCGCAATTTGCTTTACTCCCACAAGGAAAAATTGAAGCCAAAGAACGCGTACAGAAAATGGTTGCCAAAATGGACGACCTTGGCTTTGGAAACTGCACCAACACCTATGCCTGCGAAGCCGAGTGCCCCAAAGAAATTTCGGTTACCAACATTGCCCGCATGAACAGGGAGTTTATTAAGGCGAAAGTTTCTTAATCAAGATAAAAGTAAAAAGTCTTAAGATAAAAGTGTTGGGAGTACGTGCTGGCGTGCGAATGTTTCGCGTGCCAATAATATCTCTTCTCTCTTCTACTATTTAACATCGCTTGCTTCTGTTTCAACATTTCAAATCTCTACAAGCATTAAAAACGAGTGGCAGAATAGGCAACAATAGGCTTTCGATTAAAGTTGTTGCATATATTCTTCGCTTCTGAAATTGTATATCTTTGACATTCACTAAAAATAAAACTATGACAAATCTGGATTTGGTTAAACAGGCCTATTCTAACTTTTCCACAGGTAACGTACCCGGTGTTTTGGCTCTTTTTGATGATGCAATTGAGTGGCGCGAATGCAAGGGAATGCCCTTTGTGAAAGGCGATGGCATTTTCATTGGTCCCGAAGCCGTGCTAACGAATGTTTTCATGAATCTTCCGGTTTATATAGATGGTTTCAATATTGCCGTTAATGAACTTTTCGAAGCAGGCAATAAAGTTGTAATGGTTGGTTATTACCAGGGAACAAACAAAGCTACCGGTAATAAGTTTAAAGCCAATGCAACCCATGTATGGACTGCAAAAAATGGAAAACTAACACATTTTTTCCAGGCAGTGGATACCGTTACAATAATGGGCTAACTTCCTTTCTAATATTATTTAACAGGGATTGGAAAAACCCTACCCTCACTCGTCTGCGTTTGCTACGCGGATATCTAATAATTTTCGTTTACTACGAATTACTCCCAGCTAGTTCGCGAATGTTACAAGTAACAATAAAGTTCAAAAAGAAATGCTCATTAATTTGCATGTTTGTGATGTTTAAAATTAATAGGCTTTCAGGCTAAAGGAGGTGCTTTTTTTGTTAAATAATTGAAAATAAATTATTTATCAGATATTAAAGTGTATCTTTGCCCCAACATTAATATAATAACATATCATGAATAAAGGAACAGTAAAATTTTTCAACGAATCCAAAGGTTTTGGATTTATCAAAGACAATGAATCAGATAAAGAGTATTTTGTACACGTATCTGGTTTAAACGACCAGGTAAAAGAAAATGACGAAGTATCATTCGACCTTCAAGAAGGTAAAAAAGGCCTGAATGCCGTAAATGTGAGAATAGCTTAATTTCAAACGATATAAGACAC
>DATCTB010000416.1:0-3950 GCA_036568185.1 Bacteroidales bacterium
TGCTATCAACCTGGATGTAAAGCAACTGAGCGAGCAAATTCAAAAAGAATTGGCTTCTTTTAATTAAACTCTTTTTTTAAGTAGAATCACATTTTCAACGTGATGAGTCTGCGGAAACATATCCACCGGCTGCACTTTTACTACATCGTATTTTTCGTGTAACAAAGCCACGTCCCGTGCCTGGGTAGCCGGGTTGCAACTGACGTAAACTATTTTTTCAGGCTCGGCAAGCAACATTTGTTTAATCACGTTTTCATGCATCCCGGCGCGCGGTGGGTCAGTTATTATAACATCCGGTTTGCCGTGTTTTTCGATAAACTGTTCATCCAAAACTTTCGCCAGGTCACCAGCATAAAAATCAGCATTGCTTATTCCATTCAGCAGCATATTCTTCCGGGCATCTTTCACAGCATCCTCAACATACTCAATGCCTATTACTTTTTCCACCGAGCCTGCCACGAAAGCTGCAATTGTCCCGGCACCGGTGTATAAATCATAAACCAGCTCATCACCTGTAAAATCGGCAAAATCAAAGGCAGTTTTATACAATTGATAGGCCTGTTTGGAGTTGGTTTGAAAAAATGAAACGGGGCCAACTTCGAATTGCAATCTTTTCTGCCCTTCAACAGCAGCAGGCATTTCCTCAGTAAGAAAAGCTTTTCCTTTGAACAATTGTATTTCCAAATCAGAAATAATATCGTTCACTTTCGTATTCACAACATACATCAAAGAGGTAATTTCAGGGAATTTTTTAGATAGAAAATCCAGCAAGTTTTTTATCTCGTCTTGATGATTTTCGCCAAAAACGACAATCACCATCAGCTCGCCATTTGCAGCATTCCTGACCAATAAATTCCGCAGGAAACCTTCATGGTTCCTGATATTGTTGAAAGACAAGCCCTTTTCAATTGCGTAATTTCTGACTGCCAGCCTGATTTCGTTTGAAGGTTCTTGTTGCAAAAAACACTCTTCCAAATCAAGCACTTTGTCGAAAAGGCCGGGAAGATGGAAACCAAGCCCGCTTGTATTTTCGGGGCCGCCCTCCTCTTTTGATTTGTCAAAATTCGTCAGCCAGCGGCGGTCGGAAAAAGTGAATTCCAGTTTGTTGCGGTAAAAATACTCCTCCTTGCTGCCAATAATTGGAAGTATTCCCGGGTAAGGCACTTTGGCAATCCTGTCAAGGCTTTCCTTCACCTGTTTTTCTTTAAATTTCAATTGCTCCTTGTAATCCAAATGCTGCCATTTACAGCCGCCACACAATCCAAAATGCATACATTTCGGTTCTACTCGTGATTTAGAGTATTCATGAAACTTAACAATTTTCCCCTCAAAAAACCTTTTTTTCTTTTTCAAAACCTGAACATCTACCACATCGCCTGGAGCACCAAATTTCACAAAAACCACGCGGTCGTTCCACCTGCCAACAGCTTTGCCTTCCGCCCCGGCATCAATAATTTCAAGTTTTTCAATTAAAGGGAGATTATCTTTTCGTCGCGCCATTCTGTCTGTTTTAGGCGGCAAAGATAATTCTTATAAACAATGATTTTTCTGATTTTTTTTTACTGACGGACGCTTACGATAGAAGTGAGAAATGTGGACGATTGAGAGGGAAATGGAACGAAAATTCAAATGAAAATTATTATTTCTTTCTAGTTTTGTAAATTAGTCCTGTTGGGCTTATTGCATAACCAATCCCAGGCTTAATAAACATAAAATCAAGAATATACTTTTCATATTTATCATCTGATACTGTTTCTATATTCATTAAATTTATTGTCATAAATTCATCTGACGTATTATATGTCTGAACTGCCTTTAATATATATTGTTCATCCTCCGATATTAATTGCCACTTTCTTACCTGAAAATCTGATAGATATTTAAAAGTTAATCCTAAATCATCAGATTTAAAGAATTTATCAAGGCAATGTATATACAATGTATTATAATCTGCAAATTGATAAAATTCTAGAGGTGCACACTCAATTGAAGTGTATTTATCCCAAGTAAATCCTGAATCGAAAGTTGTAAAAATTGTATCAGTTATGTAAACAAAGCCAGTATCTTGGCCATTACCTAAAAATTGAAATTTTCCTCCTAATACTGTATTACCATAAAAATTAATTCTATCAGACCAATTTTCTCCGTAATCTGAGGAATACATAATTCTTGAATCATTTCCTGAAAACGATAAAATAAGAAAAGTCCCATCTTTCGGAGTTTGTATTGTATATATATTTTTAAAATTTTGATCCTGAATTAATTGCCAATTCTTACCACCGTCAACAGTTTTATATAAAAAACGATTAAATTCTGACATGGTAAAAAGTAAACCACAATCTTCAGAGGAAAAATCAATATCCAATACAAGTCCTTCTACCTGAGAAGATAAATCCTGAAAAGTTTTCGAACTATCATTTGTCATAACAAATATTGGTTCATTATTTCTTTCCGTAACACTACTTATAAATCCTGTTTTTTCATTTATGTAATATATTTTCATAGGTGAATCTGACATATCAATTTTTCCAACTGGTAGTTGGTAATCAATAGGAAACCAATCATATTTTATTTCAGTATCACTACTATTTTCTTTTTTGCATGAAATTACAATTATCAATAGACTTGCAATAACTATAAAAATGAAAAATCTTTTCATTACTAACAATTTGGTTTTAATATTAACTTCACTAATTAGTTCATTCAGAACAACGATAAAATTAATTCATTTTTCCGTTTAACCTTTAAGAAAATGTATTTTATTCCACAACCCGAATATCCTTAACTTTGTAAAAAAGCAAAATCATGAAAATCCTTCCGGTTGAGAAAATAAGGGAAGCAGATACCCACACCATTGCCAATGAGCCAATTCAATCAATAGATTTGATGGAAAGAGCTTCAAAAAAACTGGCAAAATGGATAACAAAACGCGTTGACAATACGCATGTTATCAGGATTTTTGCAGGAAGCGGCAACAACGGTGGCGATGGGCTGGCACTTGGCCGGCTGTTGGCTGAAAAAAATTACCTGGTTGAAGTGTATATAATCCAGGGAGAAGGCAAATTTTCACCCGATTGCGTAACCAACCTGAACCGCCTTCAGGAAATTGAAACCGCCCGCATTCACTTTTTAAAGGAAAGCAAAAACTTTCCGGCAATAGATGAGGATGACATTATTATTGATGCATTGTTTGGCTCTGGCTTAAGCCGCCCTATTAAAGGCATTTTTGCGGAAATCATTGGTTTGATAAACAAAAGCCCAGCCGTCAAAATTGTTGTTGACATTCCTTCCGGGCTTTTTGCTGACAGCCATTCTGATGAAAAAGCAGGCGCTATTGTTAGGGCAGATTATACGTTGAGTTTTCAAATGCCCAAACTGGCATTTATGCACCCCGAAAATGACCAGTATGTTGGCCGATGGCAAATTCTTGATATCGGCCTTTCGGCAGATTATATCAACAAAGCAGCAACTAAGAATTTTTTCATAGAAAAAAGGGATGCCCGGCTTCTAATCAAGCCAAGGGCAAAATTTTCACACAAAGGCACTTTCGGGCATGCCTTAATGGTTGCCGGAGGCGAAGGGAAGTTTGGAGCTGCGGTGCTTTCAGCGAAAGCTTGCCTCAGGTCTGGGGTGGGTTTGCTTCACGCACATATTCCCAAATCGGGAAGTTCAATTTTGCAAACTACAACACCGGAAACGATGTTGAGCATTGATAAAAATGAATCTTATTTTTCAGAAGTTCCTGATTTATCAGCTTATTCCGCTGTCGGCGTTGGCCCTGGCATTGGAATGGAAAAACAAACCCAAAACGCCTTAAAATTATTAATTCAAAATTTTCAAAAGCCAATGGTATTTGATGCGGATGCGTTGAATATTTTATCTGAAAACAAAACCTGGCTTTCATTTTTACCGAAAGGCAGCATCCTCACCCCTCACCCAAAAGAATTTGA
>DATCTB010000417.1:0-3952 GCA_036568185.1 Bacteroidales bacterium
TGGTTGAAACGCTTTGAAAACCACTCATCCACGATGAGCAGCAAAGTTCGCGGCCGCATGAGCCTATTCCACCTACTTTTGCCGACTCCTGCCTTACGCCAATCTGCCGCATTTCAATCCTTACGTGGAAAGCATCGGCCAATTTCCTGATAAGTTCCCTGAAATCAACCCGATCGTTGGCGGTATAATAAAAAATGGCTTTTGTTTTGTCGCCCTGGTATTCAACATCGTTTATTTTCATCTCCAAACCCAGATCGAGGGCGATAACGCGGGTGCGGTACATGGTTGAATCTTCGAGTGCAAAAGCTTCTATCCATTTTTCAATATCTGCTGTACGTGCATGCCTGAAAATGCGTTTAACAGGCTTTCGCTCAAGGTCGACATGCTTACGATCCATTTGTAAACGAACCAGGTCGCCGGTAAGCGAAACAATTCCGATATCATGTCCGGGTGAGGCTTCAACGGCAACAACTTCACCTTCTTCAATTTTCATTTCAGGTGGAAAACTAAAAAAATCTTTTCTTCCATTTTTAAACCTTACTTCGGCGAAATAATTTTCCTGGCTGCTGGCTGGGTCTTTCACGTTACCGAGCCAGTTGAACGAGCTTAGCTTGCAGCATCTTCCCTGGTTGATTTTTGGTATTTCGCCATTGGCAAAATTTACTTTACAACAACCACGTGATGAACTTATATTTTGAGTGGAAGAAGTTTCTTCCATTTGACTATTCATTTCTGAGTTTTTTACAATCAGCAAAGTTAAAAATAATGTTTACAACTAAAACTACCTCAACTTCAGGCAGAAAATAAAGTTGCAAGAAATTAAACTTCTGTTAAATTTTGATTTCAATGGCGTTTAAATAATTAATCAAATATTAATAAAATGTTAATAACAACGTAATAGACAGGTTATATTTTCGCACTGTACAAATAGACAAAAAAAATGAAAAAATTATTTTTAGCAATTATTCTTTCGGCTACCTTCGGATTCGGGTTTGCTGACAACGATAAAATTAACGAGCCAGGTAATGCCACGCCAAGCGCTGAACAAACAATTGTGTTAACAGGCAAAGTTATTGATTTGTCAACCAATGAAGTGCTAACCGGTGTTGAAATAAACATTGAAGGTACCGACATAAAAGCATATTCAGATTTTGACGGAAACTTTGAAATTAAAGATTTAAAACCTGGCGAATACAACATTATTGCTTCTTTTATCTCATATCAAAACAGCCTGATCGAAAAATATCCTGTTGATGGAAAGAAAACAGTAGATATTAAACTGGTTTCTAAAGATTAGATTTTCTGGTATTTATTGATATATAAATTGCTTCTGGCAATGAAAAAGACACCCGTTAACGGGTGTCTTTTTTTTTACTGTTGGTTTTCAAACCGAATTTCTTTTCTGTTTCAGAATTTTAGTGTTCAGTATTTTCGCTCACTTACGAGGTTTCCACTATCGTCAAAGATTTTCCAGGTACCGATTTTTTTACCTTTCGAATAATGCATTTCATATAGTAACTGTCCTGAGCTATTCCAAATAAACCAATCACCGTCTTTTAGGTCGTTGCTATAGTGTGCCTCAGCCATTTTGTTTCCATCTTCATTCCAGTTAACCCATTCCCCATCTTTTTTTCCGTCCGCGTAGGAGCGCTGCTCCTGCTTTTGGCCATTTTCAAAATACAAAATCACCAGACCACTTTCCAGTCCGTTGACGATGTTGCGTTCAATTTTCGGATTTTCATTTTCAAAATTTTCAATATGCCTTCCCGTGTAGAGCATATCATTTTTATAAAAACGTCCATCCTTGTATTCGAGATCCTGGGAAAACACAATATTTACAAAAAACAGCAGCATTACCATTAAAAAAAAACTATTCAAATTATTCATAATATTACCTATAAGATTTACAAATTTATAAAAACCTACACTAATTGATATTGAATTTGAAGCCGGCCTCAATTACAATTCCAGCTTTGAATTGCCTGTATATATATTCAGAATCATTGTAGGTATATGTTTCCTGGTAGTTTTGATTGATCAGGTTTTTGGCCGTTAGCAATACCTGGAATTTTTCGCCAACACGTTTTGCAGCCGTGAGGTTGAGGAAATTGTATGGTTGAGACATAACATCGGGGGTTCCGCCTTTTACATTGATAATAATTTTTGGCCCGCTAACATTATAAGCCAGGTTAACATCGAGGCCTATTTCAGGATTGTTGTAGAGCAGGTAGGCATTAATAATATACGGCGACTGGCCAAACATCGGGCGTGTATCTTTGGCATTGGGTTCGGTGGCGCGTATGGCAGCAATCTCTGCCGAGTCGATACTAACTTCTGAATAAATGTAAGTGAAATTCAGTCCAAGTTTGAAATTCCTCAAAGCCCGGATAAATCCCAAGTCTTTCCGTAAATCGAACTCGGCGCCGTACATATTTGCCTGTTCTACATTTTGCCAGCTCAGCTCCGGGTTTTGAGCAGCCGGATTGTCAACTGTTTCGATAGGATCGTAGAAAAATTTCATAAATGCACCAATTGAAATCATTTCGCCTGATGCAAAATAATTCTCCCACCTAAGGTCGAAATTGTCTATCAATGTCCGCTTCAGTTCAGCATTTCCAATAAAAACTTCGCCGCCTGCAAAGTCTTCAGAGGCATAGGGAGCCAGTTCCCTGAAAGTTGGCCTGGCAAGGGTTCGGCTGTAGTCGAAACGCAGGTTCATTTTATCTGTAATCAACCAGGTGGTGTTAATGGCAGGAAGTATGTCGTTATTGTTCAGTTTTCCTACTGCAAGCGTGGAGTCTTTACTTGATGAATAAATACGGGTGTATTCATACCTGGCACCTCCGCTAATCCTGAATTTTTGCCCAATTAATGCATCAATCATGGCATAAGCTGCACCAATAGTTTGGTTTGCTGTGTAACTGTTTTTCAGGTCATCGTTAGGGACGCCCTGAACGTAAAGCCCAAAATTGGCACCTGTATTTGGATTGTAGCCCGAAAAATTTGTTCCAATCATTGAGTCAGCCACAAAATTTGGAATGTTACCGTCATAAGTCGTCGGTGCAAATTGAAACTGGTAATTAATGCGAGTTTCATCAAAATCACGGTCTTTGTATGAATACAATCCTCCAAATTTTATTTTGGGTGCTCTGGCTGATTTTCCAGCATCAAGCGTAAAGTCAGTTTTAAAGAAATAGTTTATTTCGCTCAAATACCTGTAAAACCTTGAAGGCACCTGGTAAATAGAAGGTTCAATGGAGTAATTATATGGAGAGGCCAGGCTGGGATAATAACTGTTGGTGAAAAAGCGCATATCGGGTTCATCTTGTTTTGAACCTGTAACACTACCAAGCCATTCTATCTTCAAGTTTGACAATTTCTCAATAAAATGCGCACCATCAACCTGCCCCGAATTGAGTGAACGTTGCAACCATTGAAGTTTACGGGTTTCAATGACTAAGTCGCCCAAATCATCAGACGGTTTCTGGCCGAACATATACCTGGCGCTTGATTCACCACTCTGGTTTTTAAACAGGTTAATACTGATCTTATTTGCGTTCGAAAATTTGTATGACAAATTCCCAACTACCCCCCACAGGACGCCTTTCACACCCTGGTTATCGTTGTATTGATGCAATTTCGTTAAAGTTGCATTTCCGGCACCACCGAGTTTATAAAGCCCTTTTTCACCGTTATGGTAAAAATCGTTTGCCACTTTGTAAGAAAGCCCAACCAGATAGCCAATTTGTTTTTGTTTTTTGCCAACATTGGCCTGGTTTCCAATTGAAAAAGCAAAACTCATGTTCATCAACGATGGTGTTGCTTCTGGTCCCATAATTTTGTTGAAACTTTCAGTAATACTGGTTAGTTGTGCCCGGTTGCTTGGATAAGCCGGAATATTTTCGGCATCCGAAGGCAGGCTGCGGAAAGAGTTTCCATAACCAAGAAAATC
>DATCTB010000418.1:0-6926 GCA_036568185.1 Bacteroidales bacterium
TCATTTTGTAAAAAATCTTGACCGGATAACAGAAGATTTGGACACTTTCCACGACAGGCGCAACCGCTTCCTCGACCATGTAATGTCGCGTTTTGCGGAACAATTTTCTGATTATGCATTATTGATGTACCATATCAATAAAAAGAAAGCTCCTACCGAGCTAATCGATGACAAAATTGCATTCTTGTCTGATTACCCGATAATTAGCAGCGAGCGAGGAAAAGCTTTCAATTACAAAAATGAAGCAGAAATCTGGAATACAAACAATGTAGCCGGACTGAAAAAAAGGCTGAGCCGCTTGCTCGGAATTGACAGTTATAGCCGCAAACATTTGTATTGCCAGCCTGTTGATGATTGTTTTGAAGTTTTTAAAGATATTGCAGGTCAGTGGCGATTTCACCTTAAAAATAATGAAGGAAAAGTGGTACTCAAAAGTGAAGGCTACACCACCAAACAGATGTGCAAAAAAGGCATCAATTCTGTAAAACTTCATGGGCAGGAGTTGAAATTTTATTTCCCGAAAACATCTGTTGACGGCAGATTTTTTTTCAACATAAAAAGCAACAATGGCGAAATTGTTGCTACCAGCATACTTTACAATTCCAAAACCCTTCGCGACCGCGCAATTCAACAACTAATTTCAATTTTCAAAGGTGAATGCAATGTGGAAGGTTTTCACCTTGTAGAACATCTGTTGCTGCGTCCTCAAACTGAAAATGACAAACTGATGGAAGTGTGTGTTGATGTGGATTGCGACTCATGCCCGGGCAATATTGACCCCTATTCTTTCCGAATTACATTGATTGTACCTTACTGGCCGGCAAGGTTCGACAATATGGCATTCAGGAGATTCTTTGAAAAAACTGTCAGGCTTGAAACGCCGGCGCATATTCACGCCAAGATTTGCTGGGCCGATGAAAAAGACATCATTGCCTTTGAAGATGCGTATAAAACCTGGCTTGAAGAAAATGCAAAACATATTCCCAACCCAACTGCTTTATCCCTAAAACTCAAAAAACTGATTGCGGTAATGAATGAAATCAGAAGCGTTTACCCGGTCACAACCCTGCACGACTGTCTTGATGGCGGCGAAGAAAATGCCGTCGTACTCAATAACTCGATTTTAGGAACATTTAACCCTGAAAAAAATGGAAACGACTAATACATTCTACCCGGTTTTTGAACCCGACCAGGTACTAACCTCGGAGCACCTCAACCAACTAAGAAGATTTTTAGCAGCGCAGGACAGGCAATCCAGGCGGTGGTTACACGGCATTGGCATTGTTTGCGGGCTTGAAGTTAGAAATCCTGGAAATGATATTATCCGAATTTCAAAAGGTGTGGGCATCACATCAAGCGGATTCCTGATTTGTCAGGAAGAAGCTGATTGTGAGTTCTATCGCCCCTATACCGACAAGGTTTTTACTGAAGTAAATTGCGAAATGCAACTTGACGGGAAATATGATTTATTTCTTGACAAAGACAATAAACAATACGATTTATGGGAATTACTGACTGCAAAAGAAGAAGCCGACACCGACGACCCCCAGATAAAACCGCTCAATAAAGCCGGGAATTTCCTGAAAATGGATGAAATGTACGTGCTGCTTTACCTCGAAATTGAAGACCTGAATATGATGGCCTGCTTTGGTGATGATTGTGATGAAAAAGGCATTCAGCGGAATTTTACAGTCAGGAAATTAATGGTGCGCAAAGATGATTTGCTGGAAATAATTAAAGAAGCGAATAAACTGGACAGCAAAGTTTCCGAAAAAGAGCTGAACGAAGAAATAAATGCCAAATACGCCCTGGAAGAAGTGAGCATCAAGCGTTTGGGATATGATTTTTCGGCCAAGGCCATCACACTTTCATTGAAAGATTATTATGATTTCGATACACTTTCTAAAAACTATGGCAGCATAATCAAGCAGGGAATTCTTGATGTTGGGAAAGCACTGCACCTTGCATATGAAGCTTATGATGATATTTTAAAAGAAAATTTTTCCGACAACCCATTTAAAGGTTTTGATGCTGAAAACCCAAAGGAAAATCCGCTATACAGCATGCTGGCCAAAGGTATTCAAAAGAACAGGTATTCCATTCAGTATGTGTACGATTTCCTGGTTGATTTGATTCATGCATACTATGAATTCAGGAAATTCGCGTTTGAATTGGTTTCTGTTTGCTGTCCAGATAAAAACCTGTTTCCCAGGCATTTGATGCTCGGAAAAGCAATAGTTGAGAAAAACACTGCACCCACTATTTTCAGGCATTATTTTATTCCATCACCCATTTCAAACCAGCAAAAAGGCTTGCTCGATCAAGTGAAATTATATTTCCGGCGAATGGTTGAAATGATAAAAGATTTCGATTTAAGTGCTCTTGAAATGCCCGATATTCGCATTACTCCGTCCCCGCTTTACGCTTTTCCATTGGGAAAAAGAGCCATTCCTTTTTATTATAAAATAAATGATGAAAATGGTCTGAACACGGTTTGGAACTTTGAAAACGCCTCAAAGTTCCGTTCCCGGATGGAATTATCCTACCATGCTGACGTTTACAATACCAATTCTGATGAGGAGTTTGTTCAAAAGCCTGCCCTTTGGTATTATAACCAGTATAATTTTCTGAGGGTGGAAGGCCATGTTGGGAAAAAATATGAATCAGCTATCAGGAATATTTTGAGTTTGCAGGAAAGGTTGAATTTGCCGGTGAAAGTTATAGGTTTGAAATTAAGCCGGAAGTTTGACAATACTACTATGACAGTTGAGTGCCAGTTTGATGATTTACAGAACCTTTACAGAACATTTATCACCGAACTTAGATGTGTCCTGGTAGAAGAAGCTGAATTCTTCCGCAACCTGGATACTGAGCCAAAAGGCAGAAAAATTACGGGACAGGACACCATTAAAAAAGAGGGTGATACTGTGTTGGAACTACTTAGGTCATCTCTGGGTAAATCTGGCGAAACTGAAAAACTGGCTTCAGGCATACGTATAAATACCAATGTTTCAGGTGAAAAAGAAGCCAGTACAATTGGTGAAAGCAAGTTGAATTTATTGGGCGGAAATGCCTACAAATTTGACACAACCCGCGAGGGAACCATCGGTTACCTGATGGATAACATTACGCTGGGAAGCGGACAGAACTTGTACACTTCCATTTTGAATTTATATGCTTCCGGACAGTTTGAATTTCTCTATCCTGGTATCTTCATTTACACCATTCTTTATCCTGTTCAAATTGCTTCTGACATTGACAATTTATTAAAAAATATTCCTGAAAAGCTGGAAGATTTCAACAAGGATATTTTGAAAAAAGATTATGAGGCCTTGATTCAAACGGCAAAGAGTTTTAAGAAATCAATACAGGAAAATCTTGCGGATCCTAAATACCAAAGAGTTGGAAATGAAGAATTGATTCTGTACCGGCTTGATAAGCTGATTTACCATTGCAGCATCAATAAAATAGTTGAATTGTACCGGGTTTACCTGAAACGGGTTGAGGAAGTGAAGCAAATGAACCTGTTTGCACGCTTTGCAAAAGACCACCCTGGAATGGAGCATATGGCGGGGGTTCCAAAAGGCGGAACTTTGGTTTTGGTCTATATTGACACAAATGAAACTGTGGATTTTGTTCCTGAAAGGGAAATTAGGGAGATCGTTTCTTCACCAGATTTTCTTAAGCGTGAAACTTCTGCAAAAGGCGTCTCTAATGAGTTAAGGATGAATCTTTCTTCAGGTTTTAACAGGGAAATCGTTGATGATGGCAGGGATCTTATCCGAAGGGATTTCGGGCGTGTTCAGGATGAAGTTCCCAACAATATTGTTGTGGCTGACTTTGCTTTGCCTTACCTGTGCATGGGCAGTTGTCCTGAAATTGCAACCATGATAGTTTCTCAAATCACTTTCAGCCTTGAAAAAAATACATTCTGTGCCAATGATGAAAAACAATTTCCTTTCATCATCGACCCGAAAGGTGGAAAAGTAAAAGGGCCGGGTGTTACAGGGCTTGGTGCCGACTTCAATTTTGTGCCTGCAGAAGCAAATATTGAAGGAGAAGATGTCCAGTTTACATATATTCTGAATAACCAAACGGTTTTCTTCAATGCAAAAATTTACAATCCGGTAGCCGGTTTTGAAGTATTGGAAACATCATTTAATAAAGAAGGAAATGTGGTGGTGAAATTCGCCAATAAATCAACAGGAGCCGATCAGTTCAAGTGGGACTTTGGCGATGGCCAAACATCTGAAGAGCGTGATCCGACTCATATTTACACATTATTTGATGGCAATACTATCTTGGTAACACTGGTTGCAATTCGCGGAGAATGCAGCAATAGTTTTGAAAAAGAAATTGAAATTCCACAGCAGGATAAAATTGTTTTTGAAATTGAAAGAAATGAATATTGCGGCAACGATGAAAAAACCTATCCTTTCAAAACCGAGCCGAAAGGTGGCGTGGTTAGTGGTGAAGGAGTGGTTTCCATTAATGGGGAATTCTTCTTCAAGCCGGCAGCAGTTGACAAAAAATTTGAAACTGTAACCTTAACCTATACACTTGAAAATGGTCAAAGCGCTTCATTGACAGTTACCGTTTTCCAGGTTCAGGCTGATTTCAATTTCAAAGTTCATCCTTTCGACCCTGAAATTAAAGGCTTTAAGGTTGAATTCTTTAATAAATCAACTGGTGCTACAAAATTTAATTGGGACTTTGGTGATGGTGAAACTTCTGATGAAGTTGACCCTGTGCATGTTTACGTCAACTTTGATGGAACTTCGGCAAATGTAACTTTAGTGGCCTTCAACGATAAAAAATGCCGATCTACTATTACGAAGGACGTGAATTTTAACCGCGAAGATGGCCAGGAAAGGCCTCTAAACGTAGATAATATGCGGGAATTATCGAAGCTGGAAATGTCGACCCAGGTTTTTGGTGCCCGGAATCTGTTGCCAACGGCAATGATAAAATATTATTCAACCGTTCAGACTGATCTTAATGATTCCGCTATTCTTCCTGAATACGTGAATGGTAAGAAGAATGATGATATTGGAAACAATTTAGCCAGCTTTAACAAAGAGATAAACAAATCAATTGGCAAGCTTTCCAAAGATGACGAGGAACTAGCATTGAAACAGGAATTTGCCTTTAAATTTATGATAATGAATTTAGAAAATCTCCTCGAATTACTCAGTTTGCTTGATAAAGACATCGCTTCAACTGACGCAATTTCGTCAATGTTTGATAGCCTGATCGAAATTCTGAAAACATTATCAAAAGAAATGAACACTGACCCTGATAGCGTTTTAAGTAAAATGCTAAACAAGGCGAAAAGACAATTTAGGAGCCTGCCCAATATTGTAGGCGCTGTTGGAGCATTAATAACTGCGATTAAATGACAAATGCAAGTAAGCATACCATTGGACGATTACAGATTGAAATTCAGGCAGGCAGCAAAAAAAAAGCTGTTGCATTGCAGGAAGAGATCAGTAATATCAGCAGAAATCAATTGCCTGAAATTCTGGAAACAACCTTTAATCAATTCGACAAAAAAGGATCGTCATATGTTATCGACAAGCTCGTAATTGACATGGGAAAGATTGGTTATGATGATTTTAAACTTAAATTTCCTGCTGATTTTAAAAAGGCGCTGAATCAAAAACTGAAGCCTTTACAAATGAATACGCCTGATTTAGTGCTTGATGAAAACACTATTGTAAAAGAAGAAACTGATTTCCATATTGCTAAATCCTATTTGCTAACCGGGCACCTTCCATGGTATTCAGATAGTTCACAAATTAATTTGCGCCAAATCAGCAAGAAATTAATTAGGAAAAAAAGCATTGAGTTTGTCAACTTGATAAGGTTACACTGCACGGACAGGAACTTCCAAAACCGACTGGAAAACGTAATTCCTGAAAGTTTTTATAAAGAATTCTTTTCACTTTTCACTCAAAGAAATATCTGGAAAGATGACGCGGTGTTCAAGCAATATCTTTTATTGTACAGGCAGTTTCCTTTTGCAACAGCGACAATTAAGGCCTTCAGGATATTGCTTTTTAAGTCGATTATCGAGGTATTGCCAACAGATTTTTCCTCTGAAAGCCTGCAATTGGAAACCTTGGTATTCAGCAAACTAGCTGATAAACTTTCGATAAATACGACTCAATTAGTCAAAAAAAGCAGTCATTCCCTTAAAAAGTTGCAAGCCAAGCAAGGTTCAAATGAGCTAACTACGCAATTAAGCTTGCTGTTTCACCAACTTGAAGGAAGATTTAAACATGAAGACAAAAAGGCTGATAAACAAGACGAGGTACAAGTTATTCAACCTGATAAGGAAGAAGAAAATAATTCTTACCTAATTTTCAATGCCGGCCTCATTTTAGTTAATCCTTTTCTGAATGAGTTGTTCAAAAAACTGAACTTGATAGAAAATGGAGAATTTATCAATGAACAAGTGCAAATGAAAGCTGTGCACTTGCTGCAATACGCGGTTACAGGAAAAACGGGGAGCCCGGAACATATTCTGTTATTGAATAAAATACTTTGTGGGGTTCAGGTAAACCTCGCAGTTCCTTGGTTTGTGAAACTTAATATGAAAGAAAAGGCTGAAACAACCCGGATGATTACGGCTACTATTAAAAACTGGAGTGCATTGAAAAACACCTCTGCAGGTGCCTTTAGAACAGCATATATGCAGAGAAACGGGATTTTGATAAAAACAAAAAATGGCTGGAAACTACAGGTAGAAAGAACAGCTTACGACGTGCTGCTAAGCAGAATTCCGTGGCAGTATGAACAGGTTAAACTAAGCTGGATGAAACAAAAAATTGAAACCGTATGGTAAAGAATAAAACATTCCCCAATGCTGCTCATTTGCAGCTCGACTTTTCCTGGTTTTCTAAAATTCTTGATGCCAGGTTCAG
>DATCTB010000419.1:0-3003 GCA_036568185.1 Bacteroidales bacterium
TTGTTTTCCTGCCCAGCCCAAACTTGTAGCCTAGGACCAATATGTTCAATTTCAGGAATGTTGTCAAGAAGTGCTTTCGTATCATCATTATTAAAGTTAAAACGCCTTCCGCGTGGAAAGCCTTTGTAGGGAACCGTTGTGTTTTGAGTCCACATAAACATGGAATTGGTTGCCATATCGCCCATTCCCTGGCTCACGCCGTTGTGCAGCCCTTTTCCCGAACCCAGCATGATGATGAGCATAAAAATCCCCCAGAAGACACCGAAAGCGGTGAAAAACGTACGAAGCTTATTCTGTTTCAAAGCGAACAGAATTTCTTCCCATTTATCCCTGTCAATTATACTCATTTTTATTTTTTATTAAAATCTTTATTCATCTTTTAAAGCAATCACCGGCTTTACTGAAGCGGCTTTCCGTGCAGGTACAAAACCTGCAATTGCGCCCGAAATAACCAGCAAAACAGTCGCTGAAAGAGCAACTGTTAAATTGATTTCAGGATTCGCGAAATATCCTGCACCTTCTCCCAAAGCGTTTGAAACCAATTCAAGCAAACCAACTCCCAGAACCAAGCCAATATATCCTGCAAATCCGGTAATTAAAATAGATTCCTGCAAAATCAGGTTAACAATGGAGCGAGGTGTTGCGCCTAATGCTTTGCGGATGCCAATTTCTTTTGTGCGTTCTTTCACCACTATCATCATGATATTGCTCACACCAACAATTCCCGCTATGATGGTACCTGTGCCAATAATCCAGATAAAAATGCGGATGCTGGCAAATAAATTCATCAGTTGCTGGTAATTTTCAATGCTGTTCCAGATGAAAAGTGCGCGGGTATCCTGCGGGTCAAATTTCATTTTTGCAGATAATTCATTTTTAACTTCTTCTATTGCAGCCTTACTTTCTTCAACGGTAGCATCATCCATCATCAGGCTGATATTTTGAATAAAATTTCCAAGGTTAAAAACCTGTTGTGCGGTTGAAATCGGGATATAAACGCGTAGCAAATCCCTGTCCTGACCCGGGTCGTCGAAAACGCCAACTACTTTGAAAAGAACACCACTCAATTTAACATATTCGTTTACCGCCTTCTGTTCTTTAAAAAGAGCTTCATAAACCAGTCTTCCCAACACAACAACTTTACGGTTTTCATTCATATCAATTTGGTTCAGAAACCTGCCGTCAGTAATCGTCAGGTTTTCAACATAACTGTATTCTGGAGTGATGGCAAATATGTCAAAATTTCCATATTCATTTTTGTACGAAATTGTATTGTTTTGAAAAAGCCCTGTTCGAGAAGCTGTTCTGTCAACATCTTTGATTAAACTTAGCTTTTCATTATCTTCATTGGTAAAACGTAATCTTCTGCCAGGTTTCATACCTTTATATGCCAAACTTGTTACCCCAGGATTGATTGAAATATAATTTACCGCATCACCTTCAAATTCTTTTTTTACTCCGTTTTCAAGCCCATAACCCGAGCCGAGTAAAACGACCAGCATGAAAATTCCCCAGGCAACACTAAAGCCCGTGAGTATAGTACGCAACTTGTTTTTGTTGATGGTACTGAAAATTTCCTGCCATTTATCTACGTCGAACATCTGAGTAGGTTTTAGTGTGCCATTCCTTGTTCGGCTAGCCATTTCTGGCGTTCGCCGTTTGAAATAATTGATTCTATCAGTCCGTCTTTTAGCCTGATGATGCGGTCGGTTTTTGCGGCAATATCACGCTCATGGGTTACAATCACGATGGTGATACCCATTTTGTTGATTTCTTCAAAAATATCCATCACCTCCATCGAAGTTTGCGAATCGAGCGCTCCGGTAGGTTCATCTGCCAGGATTACTTTGGGTTCTGAAATTAATGCCCGTGCAATGGCAAGCCTTTGTTTTTGCCCTCCCGACAATTCATTTGGCAGGTGAGTTGCCCATTCTTTCAGCCCCATTCTTTCAAGATATTCCATTGCTTTCAAGTTTCTTTTTTTGCGGTTCACTTTTTGGTAATACAGCGGTAAAGCCACATTTTCCATTGCATTTTTAAAAGAAATCAGGTTGAAAGATTGAAATACAAATCCAATAAACTGGTTGCGCAAGAAAGCCGCCCTCTTTTCGCTCATTTTGCCAATCAGTTGCCCGTTGAGGTGGTATTCACCTTTGTCATAGTCGTCTAAAATACCAACAATATTTAGCAAAGTAGATTTTCCGGAACCCGAAGAACCCATGATGGAGACAAATTCACCTTTTTCAATATGAAGGTCAACGCCTTTTAGTACATGAAGGCTAGTAGTGCCAGTATGGTAAGTTTTATTTATATTTTTTAGAGTAATCATGAAATGTCATTGTTTTTTGGTAAAAAGATAACGCAAACAGTTTATCACTAATTGTGCCGTTTTGTTAACTGTACTGATTTTCAATTTTTTATAGTATAGTTCAAAATCACTTAGTGTACGCTTGATTAACAATTGGTGTGCGATTTCGTTCATTATTTCAATTGACTTGAGCGTTTTTTGTCGCAAATACGCTAATTAAAAACGAATAATTTGTAAAACAGCGGCTTATTTATTTCAATCATAAATCATTCTTCATTTCTATAACAATATTTAAATCATTTAATTGTTAGTATTTTTGGAAATTAATCAATTTGGAAGTGGACATTTATACCCAGAAAAAGCGTTGGAAGATATTGCTGATGGTCTTGGCAGTATTTATCATCGCAGCATCTATTTTTTATACCAATTCAATTGTCAATCAATTTGCAAAAGATGAGCGCCGGAATGTGAGACTTTGGGCAGCGGCAGTTAACAGAAAAGCTGAACTGGTGAGGTATACTGAATTCTTTTTCAGCCAGTTGCAGGAACAGGAGAGAACGCGCGTAGAAATGCTGGCTAAAGTGTATAAAGCCATTTTAACCGATAACCCTGATTCTGACTTGACTTTTTACCTCGATATTATTTCCAACAATAAAACCATTCCAATTATTTTAACCAATGAAGATGGCAAAATA
>DATCTB010000420.1:0-3298 GCA_036568185.1 Bacteroidales bacterium
GAGAAACATGGCGAATATGAAGTTGTGGATAAAAACCCGGAACTAATCGTTTTTAAAAGGCAAACGAATATTTTCAGTCCGGAAACGGGAAATTAACCGTTGCTCCTTTGCCCATTTTCGATTAATAAAATTACTTTCGTATTGTTATATTCAAAAAGAAATAATTTTGCACGCAAAATTTTTAGGCCATGAACATAATTATTGCAGGTGACGGGGAAGTGGGATTTTACCTGGCAGAAGCCCTGGTGAACTCAGACCACAACATTACCATTGTTGACCCGCACGAAGAATTATTGAAAATGGTTGAGTCGCACACCGACCTGATGACCATTACAGGCGAATCGAACTCTGTAGCAGTTCTCAAACAAGCCAATGTAGCCAAAACTGATTTGGTAATCTCGGTTTTGCATGATGAGCATATCAATATAATGACAGCTATTTTGGCAAAAAAACTGGGAGCCAAAAAAGTAATTGCCCGCGTTAATACTTTGGAAAATATAAGCGAAGAGAGCCAGTTAGTTTACAAAGAATTGGGTATCGATTACCTCATTTCGCCTGAGGATATAGCAGGACTTGAAGTTATCCGCCTATTGCAACAACCCGAAGCCACTGAAATTTATGATCTTTCAGAAGGAAAACTTTCCGTTTTTCTTATCAGGGTTGAAGAAGATGCGTCGGTTGTGGGAAAATCACTTAATCAGATAGCATCCGAATTTGGAAGCCTCGATTTCAGGGCAGTTGCCATTCACCGCGGTTCGGAAACTTTTATTCCGCATGGCGAATCCGTATTCAAAAAACGCGATATGGTTTACGTGATTACCAAGCATGAGGCCATGGACGAACTGCTCAAACTAAGTGGAAAAAAGAGAGTGACTATAAATAACGTTATGCTTATTGGTGGCGGGCGTGTGGGAAAAGTAATTGCAAAGAGGATGGAAAATGAGTTCAATATCAAGCTGGTTGAAGACAACAAGCAGCGCTGCTTCGACCTCACCGATTACCTCACCGACACGCTTATTATTAATGGCGATGCCCGCGATATAGACTTGCTGGAAGAAGAAGGTATTGAAAATATGGATGCTTTTATTGCTGTTACCAACAGCTCTGAAACCAATATTTTGACCTGCCTTCATGCACGTAAGTTTGGTGTGAAAAAAACAATTGCCCTGGTTGAAAACGTTGATTACATTGAAATCTCCAGAAATATAGGTATTGATACTATTATCAATAAAAAATTGATTGCTGCCAGCTTTATCATCAAACAATCTATGGGTGATGAGTTTACTTCGCTCAAATGTATCAGTGGTATCAATGTTGAAATTGTAGAACTCATAGCCAAAGCAGGTTCAACTGTAACAAAAGTTCCGATTCGGGATTTAAAACCAATTGAAGGTGCTATAATTGGCGGCATAGTCCGTGGCAATGAATCATTTATTGCATTAGGTAGTTTTCAAATAAAAGAAGGCGATAGAGTTGTTATTTTTGCGTTGCCCGGTGTTACGCCTAAAGTTGAAAAATTATTTATTAAGGAAAAATCTATTTTTAGCCTGAAATAATGCCCGACTCAAAATTTATCAATACACCCCTGATTTTCAGAATACTTAGCTTTTTGCTCATTTTTGAAGCAATTTTTATGGCAAGTGGGTTGGTTGTTGCTTGGTGGTTTAAAGAGCCCCTGTTTCCTTTACTTATTTCGGTTATCATTATTGTAGTAACCGCCCTTATATTCAGAGGTTTCTCCAAAAGAAAAGAAAGGAAAAACATCGCAAAAAGAGAAGGCTATTTGATTGTAACTTTAAGTTGGCTGGTTATCTCCTTATTCGGTGCCCTGCCTTTTTTTATCAGCGGATGGATTCCTTCATTTACTGACGCTTTTTTTGAAACAATCTCAGGGTTTACCACTACCGGATCTTCCATTCTTAGTGATATTGAAGCCCTTCCAAAGAACTTATTATACTGGCGCGCTATGACACACTGGATTGGCGGTATGGGCATCATCGTGCTGACAGTAGCCATTTTACCCTTTCTTGGCATTGGCGGAATGCAACTGCTCACTGCGGAAATGCCTGGAATTACACCTGATAAATTGCATCCAAGAATAACCGCTACCGCGAAAAGGTTTTGGGGAATTTATGTCTTGTTAACTAGTATGCAGGTTTTGTTGCTTTGGCTGGGCGAAATGGACCTTTTTGATTCTGTTTGCCACGCTTTTGCAACCATGGCCACAGGAGGTTTTTCAACCAAAAACGATAGTATAGCCGGCTTTTCAGCTTATTCACAATATATCATTATTTTGTTCATGGTTTTGGCGGGCACTAACTTTACACTGCACTATTTCGCGCTGAACCGCCAGTTTTCCAAAATTTGGAAAAATCAGGAATTTAAAGTTTATCTTGGAATTATCGCTTCAGTTACTCTAGTCATCACGTTTGGCTTGTTTAACGATGGTTTGGAAGTGGAAAATTCTTTCAGGAATGCTTTGTTTACGGTAGTTTCAATTTTAACAACTACAGGTTTTGCTACCGCGAATTATTTACTGTGGCACCCTTTGCTTTGGATACTAATCCTTTCCTTGATGTTTATTGGCGGAAGCGCGGGTTCAACGGGTGGTGGTATTAAAGTAGTAAGGCATTTATTGCTTGTGAAAAACTCATGGCTTGAGTTGAAACGTGCCATTCATCCGAATGCCATTATTCCGGTAAAACTGAATGGTAAGTCGGTACCACAGCAAATCATTTTCAATGTGATGGCTTTCTTTTTAATTTATGTACTGGTATTTTCTGCCGGGGTTATCATCATGGCGTTTCTGGGAATGGACCTTGAAACCTCCATTGGTGCAACCATTGCCAATCTCGGAAATGTTGGCCCGGGAATTGGGAAAGTAGGCCCGGTAGATAATTATGCCCATCTCTCCGTAGCCGCCAAGTGGGTGCTTTCCTTCCTCATGTTGCTCGGCCGCCTCGAATTGTTTACTGTGTTGATCGTTCTTTCTCCTGCTTTTTGGAGGAGGTGAGAAGTATCAAATCAATTCACCCCCAAAAACTTCAAAGCCTCATAAACCAGAAATGCTGGCCACACAAGTGCTTTCAAAAAACCAAACACTCCCATCCAAAACCCGGTGGAAACCGAAATATAATACACTAATGCGCCTATAAAACCCAATCCATACACTGCGCCTGAAGAGGCATGTTTTTGATATTGCTGTGCCATAATTGTATTTTTTTAAAGAATTAAAATTGTTTGACCTAACAAAGTTAAAAAATTATGTTGTTCCGAATTCTTTGTGTTTGCTTGTCAG
>DATCTB010000421.1:0-2766 GCA_036568185.1 Bacteroidales bacterium
CTCAGGAATCGGTTCAATATGAATCAAAAGAAATAAAACCTATTAGCGCGATTGATTCATTTAAAAAAGAAACAAAATGACGTTTGATTAAAAAATAAAACCCAAAAAAAATAACCTGCTAAACCTTAAAAAATGAAAGAAGTACTATTCCATTTAATCGATATTATAGGATTTTTAATATTCCTGGTTCTATATCCTATAATTATCCTGATTATTCTGATATCAGAAAATTCAAAAATCAATAAAATCTGATAAAATGAATATTCGCAAACAAACCATTACTGCAGTTGTGCTGGCTATAACATTTTATATAGCCAGCATTACTGCATTGTTTGCACAATTTACAATGACCCCAGGCAGCTACATTACAATTAAAGATGGTTCGACAATTAGAATAGGAAGTAACCTCATGGTGCAAGGCAACGCAACTTCTTCAGCATATTTTGTTGATCAGACTATGACAGCTGGTGATGTTAACATTACAGGAAATGTTACGGTTGAAAGATACCTTAGCGACAATGTTTGGCATAATGTTGCCATACCTGTTGCAACTGCCAATACAAGCATCTATGGGGGAACATGGCTGACCTTTTATTACGATGAAACATATATTGAAAATGACTGGATGTTTGGTTGGTTCGATTTCTCAGGGCCACTGACGCCAATGCGCGGATATGATGTCTTTCTTGATGCCGGGCCTTTAACAGTATCGTACACTGGAACCGGCGCACAGTTAAACACCGGCACCTACTCATTTGGCGTTACTAACTCAACTTTTGTGGTGGAGGAACCTGCCTCAAGAAAAGGATGGAACCTTGCAGGAAACCCTTACCCCTCGCCTGTTGATTGGCAATTTGCATCAGGTTGGAATAAAACGAGCATCAACGATGCAAAATATATTTGGAATCCAACAAATGACAACTATACTATTTGGCTTGGAGGTGGGGCTCCAATTGGGATAAATGGCGGAACACAATTCATTCCTTCCAACCAGGGTTTCTGGGTTCAGGCAATAACAAATGGAACTCTTCAAATAAACAATAGTTGCCGAAATGGCGATATTACCGGAACACCTGATTTTTATAAAAAATCAAATATCACTTATCCGATGGTTGATATAGTAGCTTCAGGAAATGGTTTAAGCGATGAAACTGTTATTCGTTTTCTGGAAGGAACCACACCTGGTTTCGATTGGAACTATGATGCCTCCAAATTAATCAGTTTTGGCGAAAATGTCCCACAAATAAGTACAAATGCCGGGAAATACGACGTGCTTGCAATTAATTCATTACCCGAAATAATAAACGAACTTGAAGTATCAATGAACTTTCAATGCGCTTCATCAGGTTTTTTTGATATATATTTAACTGACCTAACTACACTTGATAATACTGTTCAAGTTTACTTAAAGGATCATATTGATCAAAAAATCGTTAACCTGAGCGCAGATTCTGTCTATCATTTCTATCATCAAATAACAAATAAAAGGGGGCGTTTCAGCATATTGTTCAACCCTTCAGATGATGTTATCAATAATATTACACCCGATTCGTATTTCACTGTGTATTCTTTTAATAACACAATTACCGTTATAAAAAACACAACCAAACAATTGAACGGGAAAATATTGGTATACAATTTAAATGGCCAAATAATCTGCAAACACCCACTAAGTAATGAAACGAAAACGAGTTTTAGCATTATGGAACCCACCGGGTTTTATATTGTATCAATACAAACAGACCAAACAGTTATGAACCAAAAAGTATTAATAAAGAATTAAAACAGTATTTTTTTGCATCGTTAAAATCAATATTTTTACGGTACATTAAAAAAAACCATCAGCCATGAAAACAATGAAATCATTATTGATAACTTTAAGTATCCTTATTGTTATGCTCTTATTTGGAAATGTAAATGCCCAGGAACTGGAAGTTTCGCCGGCAAAGTTATATTTCACCGCTAATCCCGGCTCATCACAAACTCAACAAGTATTGGTTAGAAATAAAGGAACCAAAGAACAGAGTTTTATTTTCAACCTGGGAGATTGGTTAACAGATGAATCGGGAGAAATTAAATATTTTAAACCTGGCACAACACCACGCTCCTGTACAGAATGGATTACTGTTTCGCCTTCATTGATTACCCTTCAGCCAAATGAATCTGGCCGAATCAATGTAACAATGCTCGTACCTAACGACAATCCTTCCACCAAGTGGGCTATGTTGTTTGTTGAATCAGCAGTTGAGCAAACAGGGCCGGGTGCTATTGACAAAACTGTGCAAATGGGTATGCAGCTTTCTGCTAGAATTGCTATCCCAATTTTCCAATCACCAAACAGCAATACGCTTTATAAAGCGACATTGGAAGGGCTTAAAGAAAAATTAGATGGCGAAAACAGAAGCTATACAACCAAAGTTATTAACTTGGGTGACAAGATTTTGAATTGCAAAGTGTATTTCACTTTCTCAAATTTAACTACCGCTGAAGAAATTTCTTCTGATCCAATTGAGTTTTCTCTATTGCCTGATTCCAATAAAGATATTTCGTACACATTAGATAAGAAACTTGAAAAAGGAAAATATTCGGTTGCAGCAATTCTTGATTATGGTTACAACGACGAACTGGAAGGAATTCAAGTTGATATTGAAGTTAAATAAATGAAAACACTAAAACAGTTCAGTTTACTATTGTTCATTTTAGCCCTGGTTGCTTCAATGCAAGGACAATCTGTCTATTTTACTGACACTGTTTATTCTGATAATA
>DATCTB010000422.1:0-2852 GCA_036568185.1 Bacteroidales bacterium
TTATTTATAATTTGCGTTTTTTCAGGAATTTTCCTGGCAATTCCTTTTGATATTGCAAATCCGTATGAGTCCATTAGTTTGTTGATGATTGCCAATCCCGCAGCTTCGCTTTTCAGGAATTTACATTATTGGAGTGCGCAGCTTTTTCTGGTTTTCAGCTTGCTGCATATTTGGGAACATTTAAAGAAAAATCAAAAAATAAAGCTGAATAAAATAGTTTGGTTCAGGCTTAGCATTGGCGTGCTGGTTATTTTTCTTGTAATGTTGACAGGGTTTTTGTTGAAAGCTGATGCGGATAGCCAACAGGCCAGGCAAATTCTGAATAGTTTGCTGGCTGGCATTCCATTTCTTGGAAAAATTCTGGCTTATTCGTTGCTGGGAAATGAAAATTCACTTCAAGTGGTTTATGTCCACCACATTGCAACTTTTTCAATATTCATTGCCATTATTATTTTAGAACATCACCGAAAGATTTGGCCTCGCTGGCGCGAATTTGTCTGGACAAGTTTGTTCTTGCTGTTTCTCAGCTATTTTATTTCAGCTCCCTTGCACGGCCAACTTAACCCTACTGTTAAAGGCCCTTGGTATTTTCTTGGTTTACAGGAAATTCTTCATTGGCTGACAATTCCAGAACTTTCACTGCTCGTTGTTTTTCTTTTTATTTTCTTAATTTATACTTCCCATACGGGAAATAAAAAAAGCATGTTTGCCACCAGGCGTTCCTTGCTGATTCTAAGCCTGCTTTATTTATTGTTAACGATTACTGGCTTGTTTTTCAGGGGGCAAAACTGGCAATTGACTTTTCCTTTTGAAAAAAATTATTCTTACCAAACATTGCCACAAATCAAGTTATCGCCAATAGATTTCCAACCAAATTTTAGCCCATCTCAAGCTTCAGCGAGCCCAACAATCAATGGGCATAAAGAAAGTTGCATGGTTTGCCACAACAATGTGAAAGGGTTTACAGAATCACACAATCCGCAAACCATTGGTTGCTATTCATGTCATGGAGGAAATCCATTTCAGTCAGATAAAAACCGCTCACATGAAAATATGCTGCTTGTTCCCGGAAATTTGGCGGACGCTTCCCGAAGTTGCGGAACTGCCAATTGCCATCCCGGAATCACTGACCGTATCAACACCAGTTTGATGTCCACATTAAGTGGAATGATAAGCGTTGACCGTTTTGTTTTCAACGAACAAAACAATCCTGATATTTTAACATCCGTTGAAAATTTAGGCAATTCTCCTGCCGACGAACACCTGAAAAACTTGTGTGTCCGTTGCCATTTAGGAAATCCTAAAACTGAACCTGAACCAGTAAATGAATTTAGCCGTGGAGGCGGCTGTATTGCCTGCCACCTGAATTATGACACAGAAAGTAAGCAGGCTTTTTTCAAGAATAAAAATAATCCGCTCGATACAACATACCTCAACTTTCATCCGGCAATCAGCTTGCAAGTTACTGACGGGCACTGTTTTGGCTGCCACAGCCGTTCAGGTAGAATTTCAACCAATTATGAAGGTTGGCACGAAACTATTTTACAAGTAGATGAAATGCCAGTGAATGATTCATTCAGGTTGGTAGAAGAAACCCGCGTGTTTACCTATGTTCAGGAAGATGTGCACCACAAACTCGGCTTGAGTTGCATTGATTGCCACAATTCATACGAGTTGATGGGTGATGGAAATTTGTACGCACACCAGGAAAACCAGGTAACTATTCAATGCCAGGATTGCCATTTAACAGGAAAACCGAATTTAATTTCACAAAAAAACCTTGATGGCGAATCGGCAATAATTGCCGCTTTGCGATTTGGAAATAATAGTGGGAAACAATACCTGGCAACTAAAAAAAGGAATATCCCATTGATAAACACCTATTATAATAATGACAGCACTTTTTTGATTTCAAAAATTGAAAAAAAATTATTTGCCATGAAAAAGCCTGCTGAGATTTGTACCAGCGGAACTGCTCATGATGCTTTCAGCTGCTCAGCCTGCCACACTTCATGGGCGCCCAGTTGCATTGGTTGCCACAATGAATATGACTTTGAAGAAGTAGGCTACAATATGCTGACTAACAAGGAACAAACCGGAAGCTGGGTTGAATTTATTGGCGAATACAACGCCCATGCCCCGGCACTTGGAAAGCGGATTTCTGATACTGAAAATGGCGAATTTAAAAGCATTATTCCCGTTGTTCCAGGAATGGTACTAACTATTGATGTTAGTGGATTTACCAAATCAAAACATGACTCTTTGATTTTCAAAAGATTGTTTGCTCCATCTGAGCCACATACAACTGCAACAAAAGGAAGAGATTGCAAATCGTGCCACAACAACCCGGTTGCTTTGGGTTATGGTAAAGGCAAACTGGAATTTTCTAAAGAAAAAGGGAAATGGAGTTTTAAACCTTCTTTTCAAAACAATAAATACGATGAGCTTCCCGAAGATGCCTGGATAGGATTTTTACAAGATAGAAAAGGAGAGGTATCAACAAGAACTGACGTAAAACCATTCTCAGTTGAAGAACAAAAAAGTATTTTGACAGTTGGTACCTGCCTTACTTGTCATGAAGACAATTCTCAAGTTATGCTTCAAAGCCTGGAAAATTTTGACTCCTTAATTAATAAGAGTAGTTTGAAATGTGTAATTCCGGTTTGGTAAAAAAACCCCTCTATTTTATCTGATTTGCTGTATTAATATTGAAAAACAGTTGCTCGTTAAAGAATGGTAGCTTTCTGTCAATTAGTACTTTTTTCAAGTTTATTTTTTTAAAGAAATCAAGCAACTTATAATTTCCTGAGTGAACAGATTCTTCCAACTGGCTGATAACATTTGTATTATAA
>DATCTB010000423.1:0-3057 GCA_036568185.1 Bacteroidales bacterium
TAATTCAAAACCAAAATAAAGCAGAAGATAAATATTAAAGATTCTCTTTAAAATAATTAAAAATCAGCTCATTCAAATGGTCCCTGTCGGCATAGCCAACTCCATGCCCGTGGCTGGGATAGGAAAAATAATCTATCTGCTTGCCCAAGCTAATCGCTTTCTGTACAAAGAGCAGGCTTTGTTGCCAAACCACGGTTGGGTCCATGGTTCCGTGGATAATCATCAGTTTGGCTGAGAGGCTGTCCATGTGGTTGAGCAAGTTGGCATTTTTATAGCCTTCTGGGTTTTCCTGCGGGGTGTCCATGTAACGCTCGCCGTACATTACTTCGTAATATTGCCAATCGATAACCGGTCCGCCGGCCACGCCAACTTTGAAAACGCCCGGGTTTTTCAACATCATCGAAATCGTCATAAAACCGCCATAACTCCAGCCATCAACACCAATCCTGGTTGAATCAACATAAGGAAGGCTTTTCAAATAATTCACTCCAACCATTTGGTCGCTTACTTCGATAGTTCCTAAATTCCGGTGAATGGCTTGCTCAAAATCGCGTCCCCGGAAGGCAGTTCCGCGATTATCAAGCGAGAAAACCAGGAATCCCTGTTCGGCATAATAATTCAAAACCAAACTTGCGCCACCCAGCCACGAATCAGAAACTTCCTGGTCGTGCGGGCCGCCGTATACATAAACGATAACCGGGTATTTTTTGGTGTTGTCAAAATCAATTGGCTTTATCATCCGGCAATACAAATCGGTTCCGTCATCAGCCTGCAATTTGAAAATGGAAATCTCGCCCAATTTGTAATCTTTCAGCGGGTTGCTGTCTTCCTGTATTGTCCTGATTGCCTTTCCCTGGCTGCTGAGGAGCTTATATTCAAGGCTTGTTGTGGTATTGCTATAAGCATCAATAATATAATTTCCACTTTGTGAAACCATTGCCGTGTGTGTTCCATCATCAGGTGAAATGCGTGTTATTTTTCCGGTTTTCGTATTCACCGAATAGATATTTTTCTGTAAAGGGCTTTCCAAAGTACCAAGAAAGTAAGCCGTATTATTGCCATAATAGCCCAGAAATTTGGAAACTACCCAGGTTCCGGTTGTGAGTTGTGTAAGCTTGTTGCTGTTGGCGCTGTAAAGGTACAATTGGTCGTATCCATCTGTTTCGCTTACCCAAATAAACTGTGTATTGTTGTTTTCTTCAAAATAAAGCGGATTTTCCGGCTCAACGTATTTTGGGTCTTGTTCTTCGAAAACTGTCCTGAGAGAATCGCCACTTTGTGCATCATATTGGTTGACTCTCAGGTGATTTTGTTCCCGGTTCAGCAAACCAATATAGACTGATTTGCTATCAGGAGCCCAGGTAATTGCAGTCAGGTATTGGTCCTTTGGTTCGCCGGTTTTTGCAAAAACAGTTTCGCCGCTCAGCAAGTCGTAAATTCCCAAAGTAACTTGCTCGCTTGTCATTCCCGCCATAGGGTATTTGGTGTTTTCCACCGTGGCAACGCGCGTGTTGATGTTTACCAACGGGTAGTCGGTCACCATTGTTTCGTCTTTCCGGTAAAAGGCAATTTTGAGCCCATCAGGTGACCAGAAGATCCCTTTCTTAATTCCAAACTCGTTGCGGTGCACCGTTTGCCCGTTCACTATTCCAGGGTCTGAATCATTTGTTATGGCAGTAAGTTCACCATCCGAAGAATAATACAGGTTATTTTTCAAAGTATAGGCAATTTCGCCACTTTCAATATTGTAATCTATATTTTCAGCCGAATCAGGAATGATGTTAATTTGCTGAAGAGCTCGTTCGCTGAGATTGAAGCGGTAATACTTGTTTTTTACATTGAACAAAGCCACTTCGTCAATTGAAAAATCCAAAGCGGGTAGCTTGTTCAAGGTATCGAAACCAGAACTTTGCAAAGCAGAATTCAAGGCATTTAAATCGAGCAAAACACTTTCTTTACCATTCTTTGCAATAACCTGGAAAACTGTGTTTTCTTTCGCGTAAGCATACGAATCGCTGCTGCCAACCCACTGCAACTGAGGTATACGTTTAGGAAAAATGCTCCGATTTTTATAGCTGATATCATCAATTGTCAAAAGTTTTTCCTGCGAAAAAAGAAAAGCACTTTGAAAAATAATTCCTGAAAGAATGAATAATTTTAAGAAACGGTTCATTTGGTTTGAATTTAAAAAATTTGAGAATAAATAATGCCGCTAATGCGCTAATTTATTTTAATTGCATCCGCGCATTGGCGGCTATTAAATCTTTTAATTGATGTTTTATTATTTGTAAAACTAGATGTGTATTCGTTATAATCTATTTTAAATTGCACTCTTGAACTACTTCCGTGAAAGAAAAAATCAATTCCGGTTTTTCCTCGAAATGGTTCCCAATCACAGCTACATCCGCCCCGGCATCGAAAATGGATTTCAATTTTTCCGGCTCACGGATTCCGCCACCAACAATTAAAGGCACTTCAATTGATTGTTTTACAAATGAAATCATTTCGTTTGAAATCGTAGTTTCAGCACCACTTCCGGCGTCCATATAAATCATTTTCATGCCCAGCATTTCTCCAGCCATCGCGGTGCAGGCTGCAATGTCTTTTTTATCGGCAGGAATTGGAAACGAGTTGCTCATATAAGTTACCGCTGTTGGTTTTCCACTGTCAATCAGCATATAACCGGTGGAAATGGTTTCCAGCCCCGACAGTTTGATGTAAGGCGCGGCAAGTACGTGCATCCCAATCAGCATATCAGGGTTCCTGCCGGAAATAAGCGACAGAAACAGCATCGCGTCTGCATTGCGTGCAATCTGGTACGTGTTTCCAGGAAAAAGGATAACCGGAATTTCGCTGTTTTCCTTCAACATCCTGACGCAGTGAAAAAGCATATCGCTCGTCATCAGGCTGCCTCCAACAAAGAAAAAATCAACGCCTGCTTTTTGTGCAATTTTTGCAGTATTGACAACCTGTTCAGCAGATAATTTATCAGGGTCGATTAATACGGCTAACTGTTTTTTGGGCTTGAAAAAATGTTCAATTACTTTCATATTTTCG
>DATCTB010000424.1:0-2982 GCA_036568185.1 Bacteroidales bacterium
TAAGAAATGTAATTTTCATTTTTTTATGTATTTGAAAGTTTATGAAATTTTTGATTTTGAATAAGCACTATATAGAATTATCGAATTTCATTAGAAAATGTGAACAAATAAAATGAATTATTTGTAAACAATCTAAATAAGCGGGTAAAAATTTTAAAATCAGAAGCTAAAGAAGGATTGTTTTATCCTCTTGTGAACACAGGCTGGTAGGAATTTGAAAGGTTTTCATTATAAAAATAGCCGTCTTCTTCAAACAGTTTCAGCTTTTCAACCTCATTAATTTTATTTCGCAAAATGAAGCGGCTCATCATTCCCCGGGCTTTTTTGGCAAAGAAGCTAATTACTTTGTATTCGCCATTGCTGAAATCTTTAAAAACAGGTGTAATAATTTGTGCTTTTACTTTTGTTTTGTCAATCGCGCTAAAATATTCATTGGAAGCAAGGTTAATCAAAACACCATCTCCTTGTGCCTCAATTGCCGAGTTTAATGAATCGGTCAATTGTTTTTTCCAGAATTCATATAAATTCTTTTTCCGGTTTACAGTTATTTTGGTGCCCATTTCCAAGCGGTAAGGCTGAATTATGTCAAGCGGTTTAAGCAGTCCGTATACACCTGATAAAATGCGCAGATGTTCCTGAGTATAAAGCAGTTCATCTTCCGAAAATTCCTTGATATTGATTCCATCATACACATCGCCATTAAACATAAATATCGCCTGCCGCGAATCGTTGGCATTCACACCATCCCACTGTTGGAACCTTTCATAGTTCAATTGACCCAATTTCGGGCTGATGCCCATCAACCTTGAAATAGCTTTTGCATTTTTTTTCTTTAAAACAGAAACAATTTGTTCTGTTTGTTGTAAAAATTCAGGTTCAGAGGAAACCTTTGTTTTGATTTCAGAACTTGTGTCAAGTGTTTTAGCGGGTGAAATTACTATCAGCATGTTGAATTAATTAATTCTTAAAAAGAAATGCAAAGAAAATAATTTTACACATCATTAGTGAATTAAACAAAAAGAAGAGAGGAAAGTTTACTATTTATCGACTATAATTTGTGGGACAAACTTATCAATTCCAACATAATACAAATCAAATCCTCCAAGGCCACCGGGGCGGTTGGATGAAAATATCATCAAGTCATTCTTAAATTCCGAGACATTAACAGGAACAGGGCGGAATTCATCGTACGCCGTATTGATTTTCTCACCAAAGTTTATTGGTTCACTCCAGCTTGTTCCATCAAAATTGGAGTAATACAAGTCATATCCCCCAAAACCGCCGGCTCTGTCAGATGTGAAAACCATAAAGTTGCCATTGACAAAAGGGCAAAAATCGTTTCCTTCTGAATTTAATTCAGGTACTATTTCCTGAGGATATTCAACCGAATCGCTTAGGAATTGCAGAAAACTTAATGAATCAGGAATGTTTAATCTATAAATCTTACTTTTTCCGCTGCTGGTTTTGTTGAAATACATTTGAGTAAATTTATCAGGGTTTAACCCATAATCATCAATGGAGAAAACATTAGGGCTATAAAATGATATGTACTGCCTCTCAGAGTCCGAAATGCCAGCAATAGAAAATGGCCCTTTAGTAGACCATGATGCACCCGCATCTGTTGATATGTTATAAACAAATTCTTCCTGGAAAGTGTAGGATCCTTTATTGTTGGAGTATGCGAGCAAGTTTATTCTATTATTCTTGCCATCAATAATAGTATCAATTCCTATACAGTAAGGGCCATATTGATTGCCAGTTCCTGGAATCTGGCTTAGCAATTTCATAACCCAATTTGTTTCTTGCCAATAATATGAATTATCAACAACCAATTCGCCGTTATCCCAGTACCAGGCTGCATGAAAAGGTTCGTAAATCAGATCAAAATCACTACCACTTGTCCTACGGTTGGATGAAAAAATAAGTGCTTTGCCAAAATGCGTTTCCGGCAAAACAGAATTATAATCGTCATACTGGGAATTAATATCACCCAAATTAACAGCAGAGTCAGGAAATAGTGCGTTTTGATTCCAGTTTTTACTTTTTGGTGTTTTTTCGCAAGCAGAAAAAATAAAAATAAAAATAATTGATGATAGAATTAGCTTTTTCATTGTGTTTGTTTTTAGGCTTTTATAAGAAAAAATTATGCCAAATCTGGATCTTACTCAAGATAAATGCTTGATTTTCTTCAATTTTAAAGTATTCTAAATAAAGTGATTTGTAGAAAAATACTGCTTAGAAACCCGGCGCAAACATAGAGTTTCCGTAAGGCGAATTGAATGGAGAGCCAAACGAGTTGAAGCCTCCCTGGTTGTAATAATAGTTGTAAGGGTTTTGTTTTTGGTAGCTGAAACCCGCGTTAATACTGAAGTTGTCAGTAACTTTGTATTCCATGTTCATGATAATTCCTTCGTTGCTGAAATCTAATGCCCGTGGGTTTGCCTGGGGAGTTTGCTCATTAAGTGGAAATGTTTTGTAAGCAGTTCCGGCAATGGTGAATTTTTCCGTAACCTGATATATGCCGGAAACATAAACACTGCCATATTGATTAAAGGATTGGCTTGGGTTTTCAAATCCTGAATTTGGGTAAAACAAAGTTGAATGACCAATCCCTGCTTTTACTGCAAATTTTTTGGTAACAGGAAAAGCAAATTCCGGCATAATGTAAGTGCCGAAAGCATTATAGCCATGCCCAAAACTGGTAAATGAGCTGCCAAGAGAAACCGAAACATCAGGTGAAAAAGCCTTTTTTGGGGTAACTATTTTTTCAGATTGAATATTATCTTCGCTGCCAATTACATTACTTCCAAACTGTTGCCCGTAACTGGTAAGAGCCAGAAACGAGATACACAGGAAAATGACGTAAAAATTGTTTCTCATGCTTTTGTTTGATTCAACAGGCAAATTTAGAACATTATTTAATACCTGAATTCTTAAAATACATTAATTCGGGCTGTTTGCCTTGACTTTTTCACTTGTAGA
>DATCTB010000425.1:0-3067 GCA_036568185.1 Bacteroidales bacterium
GACCTTGGCAATATGTTCCAGTTTTATCGCGATTTCAATAAAGAATTTGCAGATTTGCGTGATGTAAAATTTGCAAAAGAACTAAACCCCGAACTTAAATCATTCGATATGTGGCTGGCTGAGAATGCGAAGAGAATTCCGCTGGAGTAAAGTAACCCGTTTTACAGAAAATGAAGTTCAGTTGACATAAATGTCAATCGAACAGTTGAAGGATCACACACTGCCTTTCAACCTACTTCTTGGCACTTCCGGTGAAAATAGAAAATGTTGATAGTATTTTGGTTAATACTGGTATTAGCGCTATTGCAGCCGTAAACCACCCAAATAAATCATTAAATAACTTCTGCTGGGTAAGAAAAATAAACGCCAGTATAGCACCAATTATCATCAACAATGGCAATTTTAAGTTGGCCCAACTTCCGCTTTTTCTCGCAGCAGTATCGTAATCAAATGAGCGTTCTTTATCAACAATGGTAAGAACAAAATTGGCAAAACTCCTGTTGAATAATTCCAGCGTTCCATTCCTAAAAGTAAGAATTCCACGGCTCATCAGGTTGTAGATAACATACAAATTCCTGTAATTCACCAAACCATCTGTCACCAAATCGTAAATCAGCAATTGTTCGCGCTTTTCCATACTGTTCCAGGTTGCATAATAATATAGTTGCGCCCTGTCCTGGACATTTAATACTTTGTCTTCATCATCGCAATCTGCATCTTCTGAATTGATATCTAACAATTGCGAAATAACCGGCAAATTTTCATGATCCGTATCAAAATCATTGTAGCGCAATGGGAAATATGCTGTTGCGAAATCGCCCAGAATATTGAAGTATTTGGTAACCAATCCCTGTTCCTTTTTATCTTTTTCATCGAAGGCGGCAATAACTTCTTTCGGACTGAAAATTGATATCAGGATAATTTTTTTCAGTGAATGTTTCTTGTCATAAACCAATTTTTTCAATTGATCGATAATCAAAATTTTCTTTTCCAGAACTTCATTATTCACACTATCCAAATCTATTATCAATGCTAATTCACACTTATCAGGAATTGTTAACAGGTTATCCGTAGATAAATCAGAAAAACGCAAATCAATCTGATATAGATTAGGAAAACGCTTATGAAAATAAGTTATTACCCCCGATTGTGGCGGGCTGATAATGTAGGTAAAAGGCATATCGCCAGCCAGTTTTTTAGCATTCGACCTCAGTTTTGGAATAATTCCAAGCAGGAAAACTTTCTGCGTCCAATAATTTATTGCAATGAAAATAATAATGAGGACAACAATCAGTGAAAGAATTAAGTATTTGGAATAGGATTTGAATTTTCCTGACGGAATGAAAAAATCCATTACACTGATACTTGCCTTTTTTGAAGTTATAATAAAGTCGCTGTTTTTCGTCTGTGCCAATGTGCCGGGGGAATATTTTAATTCGAGCGAATCAGTAGTTTCTCTCCAGTTTAAGATGGCTTTTTTATCGTTTTCAGATTGATTCGGGAAAGCTGCCGTTTCCAAATCATTGGAAATATTAAACCGTATTTTGCTTACCAGCAACGATTCATTAGGATAAAGCACTGGTTTATTTTTAAGCGGTTTACCAAATTGATAGGTGATGTTGAAATCTTTATAAATATCATATTTATCAGGGTCTGATAATTGAACATTTCCAATGATATTTTTGTAAAGGCTTAGCTGGGTATATTTTGCATAAATTGATTTTTCATAATTATAAGACTTTGTGTAAAATCCCAAAATAGCAAAAACACTGAGCGATATAATAAGTAAAAAATACCAGAAATTATACACAATACGCACATCTTCTCCTTCAGGAGAATCGCCAACCTTGAAAGAATAAAGAACTGCAAATACACTTAGCCCAATAAAAAGAAAATAACAAACAATAGCCAAAGTTGATAAGTAAGCAAGATCTGATTTTAAAAATATCCATATTGCAAGAAGAACCATTCCGACGAAATAGACAGGCATTTTATACAGCGTATTTTTATCAAAAAACTCCGACCAGGATTCATATTTTTTTACAACAAACAGGTTGACAGTGATAAGCAAACTGAAAAAAGAAATTGTAAGCAAAACGTCGGAAAAAAGGCCACCTATGAAATAAAGTAAAATTGAAATAATCAAATAGGCTGAAAGAAGAAGATAAGCTTTCTTTTTTGAAGGTTTTGGCCACATCCAGCTATTGAAAAGATTGGTTCCTTTAGTTTTTCTCTTGTATTCATGATTAAAAACCATAAATAAAACAAGCTGAAAAAGAACCATGATAAACAAAAGCAGATAAAACAAAGTTGAAAGGGAAAATATTTGAGCACCTATGTTTTTCTCCAGTTTTTCATCAATATAAGTTACTAAAAACAAAGGAAGCTTTCCGATTGGTTTCACATAAAAGCGCTGGTCAGATTCATCATAAAAATCAAGAAACATTGCTTCCCTTCTGCTGTTCAAGGCTTGCATAAGTTTTGGATTTTTTATTTCATTTTCCAGGCTTTCCTGCAAAATCTTAACCGGGTTTTTATGAAATAATACAAGTCCGTCAGTATTGACTACCATGTATGACAAGTTGGAAGGCAATGGAAGATCATCGAGTGAATGCATTTTGGTAACCATTGCAACAACTGATGGCTTTGCTGCATTTTTTTTACTTAAACCTTCAAAAATACCTCTAGCAAAATGCAAGCTGTCTTTAACTTTAGATTTTTTACTTATAACAGCATAGGTTTTTCCTTCTGTTACTGAACGGATTGCATCTACATAAAATTCATCTGTATCACTAATCGAGCTATCCGACCATAATACATTTTTCTTGTTGTTTGGAATAGTAAAATATGGCCTGAAGGTAAGCTTTACCCTCGCTGTTGACTGATCCTGCCATTTTACAAGTTGTTGTCCTGTAGCATCAATCCACATAAGGTTTTGAAAATGTTCGTAAGTCTTATTGATTCTACTTGAACCGGCTTTTGGCAAGGTTGTATCGTACCGAAATTGGCTTCCTTTTTCAATTGCCGAGATTGAATCGAGTATTTTCTCATTAATATTTATTTGTTT
>DATCTB010000426.1:0-3235 GCA_036568185.1 Bacteroidales bacterium
GAATCAAACGCTTCAGGCAATGGCTCTTTAATTGTAGAGGGAACAGCCACTGGTTCGGCAACTGTTCAAAGATACTTTGTTGGATATACCGGCGCCGACAATGGCTGGCACAACATAGGCTCGCCGGTGGATAATATGGCAATTTCCGGAAGTGATTTTGATCCCGGTGCCAATGATGATTTATACCAATGGGATGAATCGTCAGACACATGGGAAAACTACAAGCAAGGCAGCTTTACCAATTTTGTTAATGGAAAAGGATATTTATGTGCTTTTGAAAATACCGGAACCAAAGAATTTGTTGGAACCCTGAATACCGGAGATTTCACCATGACAGGTCTGACCAAGGATAGCTGGGGATTCAATATGTTGGGTAACCCTTATGCATCAGCACTGGTTTGGAACAACGGAGACTGGACATTGACCAACGTAGGTGCTGTAGCCCAGATTTGGGAAGAAACAAATGCTTCTTATACAGCAATTGCTGCTGATGGAATTATTCCTTCAACCAATGGATTTTTTGTTGAGGTAGCATCAGCCGCGGGCGGCAGTGTTACCATTCCTGCTTCTGCACGAACACACGATGTGGCCAATAATTATAAAAACACTGAAATAACCACTTACCAGGAAACTCTTGATTTGAGAGTAAGCAATGATGTAAATACCTTTTACGACATTACCCGAATTGGATTCAGGGAAAATGCCACCGAAGCATGGGATATTCAATATGATGCCCACAAGCTTTTCGGCGGAAGCGGTACATCTCAAATTTGGTCGGTGGTGAATAATGAAAACTTTGTTTTCAATTACCTTCCCTACGTGTATGAAACCTACCAGGTTCCAATCTATTTCAGGGCTGGTGTAGATGCCATACACCATATAAATGTTGAAGGAATTGATAGCTTTTTTGGAAATTCAGAAATTTACCTGGAAGATTTGCAGACAGAAGAAGTTATCAACCTGAATGAACAACAAATGTATTCGTTTATGGCAACAACGGATGATGCTGAAAACCGTTTCGTACTTCATTTCTTTGGTGTTACCAGTGTGGATGAGCCAAACGTTGCTGATGGGGAAGCCAAAATTTATACTGTTAACCAAACTGTTTTCATCAAGTTCAATACGATGACCAACAGCAATTCGCAAGTTGATGTTTTCAACACTATCGGGCAGCAGGTTTATACCGGGCAATTAACACCACAAAGCCTTTCATCTATTCAATTAAATGAAAAGCCGGGAATCTATATTGTGAGGCTCAGAACCGAAAACGGATTGACAACCCAAAAAGTAATGATTAAATAATTTTAGCAAACCGAAAAACATGAAAACAATGAAAACATTCAAAATATTACTAGCCGGACTATTCTTTCTTTTTCTATCATTAGGAGTTATTGCACAGGGGCCGCCAAATCCGCCGGACGGAGGCCATGGCAGCAATGATAATCAACCGCCCGGAGGTGGAGCAGCATTAAGTGGGGGAATATTCCTTTTACTGACTCTTGGCGCAGGTTATGGAGGTAAAAAAGTGTATGATTTAAAAAAGAAAAAGGAAATGATTTCTGAATAGAAATCAGTATTACCTGTTTTCTTCATTATCACCCTGAACGGAGTGAAGGATCTTTTCGCAGGAAAAGATTTTTCATTCCGTTTTGGTTTTCCTTGGGAAGGCTTCCCTTTCTTTTAATCCTGCATGGGGCTTTCGAAACTTCATGAATGTAGCACACGCTTCTTCATTCCTGCGATGCCGATAGCTATCGGCAGGAATCCATGTCTCTGAACAACCTCTTTTCTTCATTCCTGCGAAAGCAGGAATCCACTACTTCGCACAGCCTCTTTACTTCATTCCCACTAATCCCGATAGCCATCGGCAGGAATCCAGTTCTTCAATAATCAATGGATTCCAGGTAAATCTTATCAGATTTTCTGGAATGAAATCCCCTTTGATTTTATTGAAATTAAAGAATAGTCAAAGTATGTTCCTTGTCCTTGTGGAGCTGCTCAACCAAAGCGTCGAGGCTTTCAAACTTTTTCTCGTTGCGCAGGCGTTCGACAAAGAAAATAGTAATTTCCTCGTCGTAAATCTGCTGGTCGAAATCAAAAATATTTACCTCGATGGTTAAGGCTCCATGGTCGATGGTAGGTCGGAAACCGATATTGCTCATCCCTTTATAAACTTTGCCTTTGTATTCAATCAGGCAGGCGTACACACCCACAGCGGCTATCAGTTTGTACTCGTCGCCGGTTTCAATATTTGCCGTGGGAAAACCAATGTCTTTGCCAATCGATTTGCCCTTGACAACCTTGCCCGTTATTGAATAAACATATCCCAGCAACCTGTTGGCCTCTTTCACATTTCCAGCTTCGAGCAATTTCCTGATTTTTGAAGAACTGACCGTTATTTCATCAATACTTTGAGCAGGTACCTGGATCAATTTGAAGTTATATTTTTCGGAATATTTTTCCAGTAAATCAAAATTTCCTTCACGGTTTTTCCCAAAATGGTGGTCGTAACCTATAACCACAATTGCCGGTTTGATAATGTCAATGACGAGGTCTTTGAAAAATTCTTCGGACGATTTCAGTGAAAATTCTTTGGTAAACTTAATTACAATCAGGTGGTCGATTCCTGATTTTTTAAGCAATTCAATTTTTTTGTTTTGCCTGTTGATGAAGCGAAGTTGAGAATTGTCAAGGCCAAGCACAATACGTGGGTGAGGATAGAAAGTAATAACCACAGTTTCGCCACCAATTTTCGCGGCTTCTTCCTTCATTTTGTTGAAAATGGCCTGGTGACCGATATGCACACCATCAAAGGTACCAATGGTAAGCACCGGGTTTTTCACGTCAGGAAACGCATCTATATTTTCGTAAACTTTCAAAGAATTATTTTTCTATTTTTTAAAAACCTTAGTGCCCTCTGTGCCTTCTCTGTGGGCTTTGTGGTTTAATAAAAACCTATACCAATTTATTTTTAACTAAATATTCAGCAATCTGAACCGCATTGGTAGCAGCGCCCTTGCGCAAATTGTCTGACACTACCCATAAATTCAGCGAATTAGGCTGCGACAAATCGCGCCTTAGCCTTCCCACAAACACCTCATCTTTTCCGTGAGCCGTTAAAGGCATCGGGTAAATATTTGCTGCCGGCATATCCATCAACACAACGCCCGGCATGGTTCCCAGCAAGCGTTCCACTTCATACATTGAAAAATCATTTTCCAACTCAATATTCACC
>DATCTB010000427.1:0-2189 GCA_036568185.1 Bacteroidales bacterium
CCTTTTTTCCTGTTTTTTAATAAAAAATCAAGAATTCCCAAATCTCGCAAAGCTTTGGCAGCCTGGAACATAATGGGAGCAAAAGCAATTTTCTGGGCATCAAATTTGGCTTGTAAAGCAGGCTTGTTGTCTGAGCCGTAGTTATCGTTCATAAATTAAGGCTTGTTCAGAATTTGAGGTTTTTCTATTTTGCCCAAAAATAGTAATAATTGAACCATTGTTCGGGGTGTTTTTTCAGAATCTTTTCCATCTCATTGATATAATCATTCAGAATGAGCAGCAGTTGCCCGTTGCGCGAAACTTCGTTCTGTCCTGCAAGGTAAAGTTTTGGTTTTGTGGCATAAAAATGATAGTGAGTAGCAGTTTCTTTTACAGCCGAAACAAAAGTAACCGGCTTTTTATATTTGATTGCCAGGTAAAAAGGGCCTACCGGGAAATCAGCAGACTTGCCCAAAAAATTAGCTTCAATGGTTTTGGAACCCGGCAAAAACCGATCGCCGTGAATGGCTACCAGTTCATTCCTGGAAAGGGCATCTTTGATGGCAAACAAATGTGAAAAATCATCCTGGATGGTGATGATGTCCATTTTCTTTTTCGTCATCACATTGTCGAGCAAGTGTTTAATTTTTTCATGCTCAGCTTCAAGCATCACAATATGTACTTTTGTTTCAATTCTTTCAAGCAATTGCCCGGCAATTTCCCAGTTACCAATGTGGGCGCCTATCAACAAGCCACCTTCTGAGGCTGCCATTTCCCGAATATAATTTTCGCCATCAAAATCAAAAGTAAACTTGCTTGAAAAACCTGCCAACAGTGCTACTTTATCCAATAAAACCTGTCCGAGCAAATAAAAATTTTTAAAAGTAAACCGAATGGATTTCAGGTAATTAAAATGAAGTATTTTATGAAAATACTGGAAAATGGGCTTACGTGCTTTTGGGGAAAAAAGAACAAAATACAGAACCACAAATCGAAGAAAAAAATAGGAAAAACGTAATCCGGGATATTTTAATAAGAAAATAAAAAAACGATAGCCGGCCAGGTTACCCCGGGTTTTCCCTTTCCAGGAAGACATTAGTTTTTGGTTTGTTCCAGGATAAAATTATAGAGGTCTTCCAGTTTGACTATTTTTATCATTTGCTCGCTGGTAACTTTCAATCCGAATTCTTTTTCTATAATAACCGCAATATCAACAAAATCGAGGCTTTCAATGTCCAAGTCTTCCTTTAGCAAAGCGTTTTCCTGCAATTGTTCGCTTTCCAACTCAAATTCGTCAACGAGAAAATTGTTGACTTTGTCCACAATATCTTCTTTTTTCATTCCTGTAGTTAGTAAGTGGTTTTTTCCGAACGCAAAATTAAAATTTATTTTAGTTAATACTATTAACTTTTAATAAAGAAATTGAAAAGAACTAGATTAAAAAAAACAAGTTTGAAAAAACGAAAGCTGAATTAAAGCTTTTTAATAATCAGCGATGAATTGGTTCCGCCAAAGCCGAAGGAATTTGATAGGAAAATATCAATTTTTTTTCCGGTAGTTTTTGAAATAATATTCAGCTTTGCAGCATCTTCATCAGGGTTTTCAAAATTGATATTGGGTGCAATAAATGAATTTTGAGCCATCAGCATAGAGTAGATTACTTCGCTGGCGCCTCCCATCCACATTTCGTGGCCGGTCATTGATTTGGTGGAGCTTACCGGTACTTTGCAATCTTTAAATACTTCATAAATGGCTTGGGCTTCGTTGGCATCTCCAACAGGCGTAGAGGTTGCATGTGCATTCAGGTAGTCAATATCGCAAGCGGTCAATCTGGCATCTTTCATAGCCATTTCCAATGAGCGGACTGGGCCTTCAACATTTGGGACTGAAATATGATCACCATTGGAAGAAAAACCATAGCCCAGCACTTCACCTAAAATGGGTGCTCCTCTTTTTACGGCAGTTTCGTAATTTTCAAGAATAACTGTTGCAGCTCCTCCACTTGGAACCAGTCCATCACGGTCACGGTCGAATGGGCGTGAGGCACTCAGCGGGTTTGAAAGCCTAACCGAGAATGCGTTTAAAGCATCAAAACTTGCCATGGATAGTGGGTTTATTTCCTGGGCGCCGCCGCAAATAATCGTATCTTGTAATCCTTGTTTGATAAATAAATAACCCATTCCGATGGCATGCGAGCCACTGGCACAAGC
>DATCTB010000428.1:0-2449 GCA_036568185.1 Bacteroidales bacterium
GTTAAACTTAATACTTGTTTTGGTTAAAAACGTTGTACCGCCAGTTAAATCAATATGTTTACTGATAAATTCAACTGGAGCCGCACCTATTTGACGAGTCAACAAACTAACAAGAACTTCGGCCTTATTTGAGGTTGAGTCTTCGAAAAGAAGGTTTTTGCCAGAAGTCTTTTTCGATTTGTCTATTGCTATTGGCTTTTTATATGAAGTAGTTTGAATAGTAGTGCCAGGCAATCCCATAGCATCTTTTATTTATTTTCATGCAAATATATGAAATGCATGCAGGTTATAGTGGTATAAATAATATTTCGAAAAAACAAAGTGAACTTTGATTATTACTTTTTTACCAAAAAACGTTTTACCTGGTTTTTTGTGTTTTGAAGCAGCAGTTCTTTCACCCAATTGAAACCTGGCTCGAACCAGCGCTGACAATGCGTATTAATGATGATTTTGTCGGGAAGTTTTCCTTCATTTGCCAGTTCGATAAAATGAGCCGTACTTTTTACTTTTAAATCAAAACCCGAATCAACTTTGTCACGAACACTTACGCCTGTGCTGTTCCAGCTTCTTCCTGTGTCAGTTATATAAAAAACCTTGTTATAATCTACGTCAAAGTAAGGCTCGGCAATTATTCCGTAATCTTTATAGTTGTATTCTTTCCAGGTGTCTTTATTATCCCATTTGGTCATCGGGCTACCGTGCATACATGCTGTTGTTACCGGGTAATAAGTCCTGAAATAAGCCAGGTTTTTTTCAAATAATTTAATAGCCTCTTTCTTATCACCTTTCGCGAGAGTTAGGTCTTCGTAATGGTAGCCAATTTCGTGGCCCATTTTTGCAACCTCCCTAATCAACTCAGGAACATTGCTTTCCTTAACAATCCTGTAGTAATAACTTGCTTTTATGCCAAGATTTTTTTCAATTTTTGCAACAGCAACGGCATTTTCAGGCAATTTGTCAATATCGTGTCTTAGAACAACCACTTTCTCTGCAGGTTTGGTCATAAACTGCTCAAAAGTTTGAAAGGTATATCCAGTCTTTTGAAGGCTTTTCAGTAATTCAGTATATATTGATAAAGTGAAATCCATGATTTGTTTTTAATAATTATTAATTAGTTTTCAGCCAATCAACGAAATTGCTTATGCCGGTGCTGAAATCAAATTTTGGGTTATAATGTAACTCTTTTTTTGCAGAGGAAATGTCGGCAAAAGTCAGTTTAACATCCCCTGGCTGTAACGGGCGAAAATCAATTTGTGCTTTTTTTCCTAAAGATTTTTCCAATTCAGATACCATTTCGAGCACGGAAATTGTTCTTGAATTTCCCAAATTATAAACATGGAAACCGTTTAAGTTTTTAATTGCTTGGTTTATTCCAAAAACAGTATCGTCAACATAAGTAAAATCACGTTTAAAAGAACCATCGCCATAAACCGGCACAGGTTTATCTTCCAGGATAAGCCGGGCAAACTTATGAATTGCCAAATCGGGCCGCTGACGGGGGCCATATACGGTGAAAAATCGCAGGCAATTAATATCCATTTTGTACAATTCATGGTAAGTAAAGCAAATCAATTCACCTGCCTTTTTAGAAGCTGCATAAGGAGAAATTGGATGATCGACAAAATCTAATTCAGAAAATGGTATTTTAGTATTGTTACCATAAACCGAGGAAGATGAAGCAAAAACCATTTTTTTAACACCAAAATCCTTAGCAACCTCTAAAATATTGATCGTTCCGTTTATATTTACTTCAAAATACTCCTGAGGTGATTCAACCGAGGGCCTTACACCGGCCTTTGCCGCGAGGTGCGCTATCAGATGAATGTCATTTTTTTCAAATATTTTTACTAGTAGATCTTTGTTCCTGATATCGCCTTCTATCAATTTAAAGTTTGGATTTTGACTAGCCTTTTCAATGTTTTTTAGTTTAATTTTTTTATCATAAAAACTATCAAAGTTGTCAAGGCACAAAACTTTATAATCTTGTAATAACAAACTGTCAGTTAGGCTGCTGCCTATAAAACCGGCACCACCTGTAATTAATATATTGCTCATAATTTCTAAATCAGGATTTATTGGATCAGCCTATTACCAGCAGATTCCTTCATAATTATCATGCGTTTTGTTATCTATCAACCTTACAAGATCGATGAATTTCTTTTTAGGATATTTGGTTACTATTCCTTCAAACTCGGACAATTTATGTGTTATAATTATTAGTTCCGAATCTTGTAAAACTTTTTCCATATCATCACTGATCAACTCTGCCAAATGTGGAATGTGCCGATCAATATAATCTTTATTTGTCCCGGTCAGACTGCTGGTTTTAACATTTTTATCATAAATTTTCAATTGATAACCTTTACCTAAAAGGTATTCAGCTACTTCGACTATTGGGCTGTAGCGTAAATCGTCAGTACCTTCCTTGAAACTCAGCCCAAGTATTCCC
>DATCTB010000429.1:0-5132 GCA_036568185.1 Bacteroidales bacterium
GAACAAATCTTTTACATTGCTATTGGTGGTTTCAAATATTACCTCAGTCGTTGCCGATTCGCCGGGAATCAAAGGATAGAGCACTTTTACAGAATCGGTATTCAGTGTAGCGTTTACCGGAAATGACTGATTAACTGCTGTCAGTGTAGGCAGGATTTTAACAGGAAGATTCAAATTATTGTAATAATTAAAAATAAGTGATGGTTCGGCAAAAAGAATATTCCCTGACTCCTGACCTGCAATATCAGGATTCACATCTACAATAAAAGGCGCAGAATAAATGCTTTTTTCCCCATAAAAACCTTCGGTATAAAAGGGCGGGGCATTGCTGAAAGCAAGCTGAATTTCTGCTATGTCAGACGTATCAATGCTAATCATCGAGTTGGATGCTTGCAGATATACTTCTATTTTAACAGGAAAACGGTTATACTTTTTAAGTGGATGTGTTGAAAAGTCAAAATTCATTCCCTGCCGGGAAGTGTCTTTTTCGGCAACCTGATTTTTAGGCGTAAATACATGATCATTCACTACGGCCTGGCTTTTAAATACTGAAGGCAAAGTATAATACACTACAAGGTTGGCATTTTTCATCCCGGAAACTTCCAGTGAAATATTTCCTTCGTTATACATTGCATTGAAAAATTTTTCTTCAGCAGCAGAATTTATATCAACCCATTTTTCAATTGTACCTATTAACTGGGCACCAACTTTAGTTATACCGCCAGCAGCAATCACATTTTTCAACTTTAAGCCAATCAGCAAGCCCTCCGACAAATCAATCAGTACTTCGTTGGTATCGCTTCCAGGGCTTGAAAAACTATTGAGACTAACGCCGAAATGATTGCTGAATTTTTTACCAACCAAAGAAACAGTAGCAGTATAAACAGAGGCTGTGTCAAGTTGGTTTATTGTAATGTTCTTTAAAACAGAGTTATATTGAATGTCGTTGACTGAAAAATTCAGGTTTTCAATGGAAACCGGCAGGGTATTTTGCACGGTTATTTCAATTTGCCCATTTTTTATGGCAATTGCATAATAATCCTCCGAGGCGCCGTTGTCGATGCTTATTGATTCATCTAATTCAAGTTGTGGAAAAATATGTTGTGTTGAGTCATTCTGGCTGAGTGAATCCGAAACATCCTGGCTGAAATTAGGCAGCATTTCATTCAATGAAAAATCAAACCCAAAAGTAAATTCCGGAATATCAACCAGGCCCAGTTTCATTTTATCTTCAAAAACAGGAAAAGTATAATTGGAATGGAAATCTGCTGGAACAAAGCGAAAAATAGTATCCTGCTGAAAATAATACACCAATAAACTATCTTCGCCAGTTACTATATTTGAATTGGAAGCCAAAAGGTTTCCAAGCGTTATTTCTGAATTTACTATTGTAAAAGGCCCTTCAGGCAAAGGTTCGGCTTCATCGTTTTTTTTACAACCTGAAAAAAAAACAATTTGGCAGAATAGAAATACAAATAGAGTTTTTAATAGTAGATTTCTTTTTCTCATTCCACTAATTTAGTAAAAATAGTTAAAGCATCTCATTTGCTTAAGTTTAAGACAAAAGCAATTTCAAAAAAGTTCCGTTAAAAGTAAAAATAATTTTCATGATAGAACAGTGTATAAATTTGGGCCCAATCTTTAAAAATTCTAATTAAGTTAGCTCTTTGAAAAAGAAGCGCTTATTTTTTTTATTGCTTGAAAGCGAAGGCGGAAAATTATTTAAGAAGATTCTGATAAAATGATTTATACAGATAAAATGATTCTCCGGATAGCCGTGGCCTTTGGTTGCGGCTTTTTTTCCCGGAAATATTCTGCCCGGAATTATGTTAAGCTTTAGAAAAGAATAAATCCCAGCACCGTTATTACCACTATTGCTGTAAGAATTTTTATCACCTTAATTTCAAAAGCCAGTTGCTCGTTGCATGCAGCAATTTTCTTTCTTACTTTTTCGGTTTCAATGTTCATTGCCAAAGCTTTAATGTACCAGCTTTTTGCAGGTCTGAGTAATTCAATTTTAAAAAAATCATCGCCGCGCTGCATAAAATCCATAAATTCACGTTCAGCAGGGCTTAATGTGGTTTCTGATGAATGATGTGCCATTTTTTTGGAAGTTTTATACACCCAAAATTAATAGAATTGGAATTGAATTGCAATTATTTTTTTAACAATGGATGAACATGCCCTCGTTGGCATATTCTCCAAATGGGGAATGGATGAACCAGGCTTCGGTGGCATATTCCCCAAAAGGGCAATGGATGAACCAGCCCTCGTTGGTATATTCCCCAAGTTGGGAATGGATAAATTAGGCCTCGTTGGTATATTCCCCAAGTGGTGAATGGAAGTTTTAGGCCCCGTTGGAATAAATCCCAAATAAGGTATGGAAGTTTTAAGCCTTGGTAGTATATTCCCCAAGTGGGGAATGGATGAACAAGGCCTCGGTGGTATATTTCCTACATGTAGAATAGTTGAAAATGGTTTTGGGGATATAAATCCCAAGAGGGGAATGGAGTTTTTTAGGCCTTGAATACAAAATCCCCAAAAATTTGAATGCAACATGCCTCTATACTTTCGGATTTTAAATCCCATGCTTTTGGCATTGTAATTTCAAATTTCGATGAGCAACTAAGTCACCCCTTGCTTGCCCTCTCGGGGGGAGACGTAACATTTTTAGAAAATAATAAAAAGAAGAATTGAGCTCCTGCGGTACGGAATGAAAAAATTCTAAATTTGAAAACTGCAAACAACCTCAGTTTCAAACTGTGAAAAGTATAATTTATGGGCAATATTTTCAAAAAAATTCTTAATGCGTTAATTTGCAGGTTTAACTTCAAAGTTAAAACCCATCTAAATAATGAAATAACAAGCGAAGTAATCCGACATAGATTAAAAAATGACCCTTCATTTATGGAAGCTGCTTTTGAAAAAGATGAATTTACGTTTATGCACAGATATTTTTTACCAGAATTATCCAAATATTCATTCCTTATTTTCGAAGGAAAAATTATAAATAAAGATAACTATTCTGAAATCCAAATTAAAGCAGTAGGATGGTTAATTATATTAATTTTCTACTACCTTGGTGTTTTGGTTTTCTTATATGATTCTTATATCGGTTTTGATGAAATAAATGACAATCCTTTTAGCAATCCAATTTTTGCTTTTATTCCAATTCTATTAATCTATATTTATAGTTTGATAAAAATCATGCAAGTAAAAAGCATCTTTAAATCAATGCTATTTAAGGAAGAAAAGAAGCAGTTAAAAAATTAGGGTTATCTTAAAAACACCTACTTTTACTAAACATTTTGCGGCAGTAAAAATGCCTTTATATAATAAACAAAGTGTTTCACTTTAAAACGACAAGCTATGACAAAGGATAAGAGTATTAAAAAAGAGCAGAAGGGGAAAGAGCCTACGATGACTTTGAAAGAAAAAAGGGCTGCAAAAAAAGCAAAAAAGGAAATTAAAAAACACCAACTATAGTGTTTAGAAATTCATGTCGGTTTCTTTCCAGTAATTGATTTGCCTTTCGGTTTCTTCCGTTGACTTTTGCAACCAGTAGGCTGGAGTTACTTTGTGACCCGTGAGGCTTTTTAATTTCCGTTTGTATACATCCAAAACGGGGTTGAACAAAATGTCGGTTACACCAAGAGTGGTAGTGCCATCTTCGGCTTTGTAGGATTTTACCTCGTAATTGTTGTGCGTTAAAAGCTTGTTTAAAAAGTCAGCACGCGCGGCATCAATTCCTGATTCAACAATTACGCAACGCACGCCATCAATTTCTTCAACTACCGGTTTTATTTTATTTAAAGCCATTTCGTTTCTATTTTATAATCCAACACTTACAGAAATTAAATATTCAAAAATTCCACTGAGGAAACCAGTTACAATAATACCTGTAACGCATATAATCAGAGCCAAAGTCATATAGCCATCCAGTTTGAACTTTGGGATAGGGTTTTCATTTTTTTCAATAAACATGGCACGAACTGGAAGCAGATAATAGTACAAGGAAACTGTTGCGTTCAGCACGGCAATCAGCAATAAAATATAATATCCTGAACTGGCAGCAGCGCTAAAAAGGAAGAGCTTTCCAAAGAACCCGGCAACAGGAGGAATACCAGCCAGTGAAAATAAAGACAGCATCAAAATAAGGCTTAAACCAGGGTTGGTTTTGTATAAACCGTTGTAATCGCTCATATCTTCTTTTCCGGTTTGGTTGTCGATGGCAGCAACCACGCTGAAAGCAGCTAGGTTGGTGAATACATAAACAATCAGGAAGAACAGAACGGTTCCCATACCCAAAGAGCCCATTCCTAAAATACCAAGCATGATAAAACCTGCCTGGGCTATACTCGAAAAAGCCAGGAAGCGTTTCATATTTTTTTGCCGCAAAGCGAATAAGTTACCAATCGTCATGGTGGTAATTGCCAAAGCAACGATGACCGTTGACCATATTTCGGAAACACTTCCGAAAACGGTATACAATACATAAGTCAAAATGAAAACGGCAGAACCTTTTGAAACTACAGACAAATAAGAAGTAACTGCAATGGGCGAACCTTCGTACACATCTGCCGTCCAGAGGTGGAAAGGAACGAGTGAGATTTTAAAGCCCATTCCTGTAATAAAGAAAATCAAGCCCAGCATGGGTAAGCCTTCCATATTGAAATTCCGGCTAACTTCTGCAAAATAAATGGAGCCGGTTGTTCCGTAAATTATCGACAAACCATACAATAAAATACCTGAAGAAAGTGCTGAGGAGAAAATCAATTTGATACCAGCTTCGGCTGAAATATGTTTGTAACGGTCGAACGCCGCCATGGCTGCAATCGGTATGGTTGCCAGTTCAAGCCCAAGGTAAAGCATCAGGAAATCGCCTGAAGAAATCATGAAATTCATTCCTACCAAAGTGGAAAAAACGAGGATGAAAAATTCAGAAATTTTGTTCCGGTTTTGCTCTTGGGTAACCCAGCCATAAGACTGCAAAAAGATGATGACGGTAGCAATATCAAGGATTGACTTCATAGCCGAGCGCATCGGGTCGGTTTGGTACATTCCGCCAAACAGCGTTCCGCTTTCCCTAAAATACATTCCAACAAAAGTAATCAGCAACATAGTGATTACGG
>DATCTB010000430.1:0-2682 GCA_036568185.1 Bacteroidales bacterium
AAAAACAAATAAAATTTACATTTTTTTTTATAATTTTGTCTCAACTGATTTAGCCAATTATTAATTTATCAGCTTAACCCAGGTTTTCCCGTGTACGTCGAATTAGAAACAGCTAAAAACGTAAGTAGCAAGCTATCCCCCTTCTGTCCGTAGTCTGAAGCCGAGCTTGTGGGATTGCGACTACGGACATCATAATTCCTCAATTTTTATCAACCCTTTCATGCCACTATAATTTCTTGCACTGCTGTACAAATAATCTTCTGCATTTTCAACTAAACCAGCCGCTACCGGATTATTGTGCAGGTAATCCAATTTCTGTTCAATCATCATATTATCAGTTAATTCCTTTGGATGGTTCTCCTGCCTCCAAAACTGATTTGTTGTATTTCTGGCATTTTCTTTCCCTTTTAATCTAAAAATAGCCAACATCCATTCTTTTCTGCTTTCTTGTGGGTTATTCCTGATTGCCTCCAGAATCTTTACGGCAGTAAATTTTTTAAAATCCCTTAAAATATCGCTCAATTTATTTTCTTCATTTGCTGATGCGATAAAGTGCACATGATTACTCATAATAACCCAGGCAAATAACCTTAAGCCTTTTTGTTTTATGCAAAAATTCAGGCTATCTAACACAATGTCCCTATATTGTTGCCGTGTGAAAACATCCACCCATTCAACCACAGCAAAAGTGATGAAATACAATCCTTGTTGGTTCCGTATTTTATATCCAGCTTCCGGCATGAGTTAAAAGTACTATTTAATTCTAAAATAAATGTTAAAAATCCGTAGTCTCCAACGCACTTTGCCACGCTTCAGACTACGGATAGAGGGGGGAGTTGTTGTACTATTGTCCTTTTTTATTTTAATCTCTATGGATATGCTAATTTGCCCCACAGTAAATAAACTGGTTCCCAGGTTGAATTAGTATAAATGCTGAAAAAGACATTTTCTCCATAATTTGTAAAGTAGTACTTGAATTCGAAATCACAATTGCAGTTTGCTGCAGGAAGACAGCTGTCACTAATATAAATATTTACAGAATCATTCTCGATGCTTAATGAGTCCGTTAAACAAGCCGCACAATTGCGTACCATGGAAATATTCAGAATTAATGTGTCATTCCTCTGCTCATAATAAATTGTATCTGTTAATGATGATGAATTCTTATTTCCATGTTCAATAAAACATCCAAAATACTCAGTCTTTTCAAGTTCCGGAGTTTTGTTCGGTTGAACATCTCCATTATTGTTTTTCTCTGAACAGCCTATCAGAAAGAGTAGTGCAATTCCAATAATCAATTTGTTGGTTTTCATATCTTTTAATTTTGATTTATATAATCCTAACGTCTGAATTCTTAATAATAGTATAAGTCTCAATTGTTTTTTTTTAAGGTTGTAGCACGACTTGTTTATATATATGAAAAATCATACTATTCCCTACTTGCTTGCGCCAGCAAACGCAATAAATCTTTAAGAAATCTTCCCCCAGTGCTGTTTCCCTTTCCTGATTTCTCTCAGTTGTAAATTCAATAAGCTGTTTTTTGCAGATTTAAGATATTCATCCTGGGCAAGTATAGCCTCAGCAACTTTTCGGGTTTTGCCAACAAGTTCGCCGTCTTTGGCAAGGTTAGCAATTTTCAAATCAAGCATTCCCGATTGCCTTGTTCCCTGTATATCGCCGGGCCCGCGCAATTTCAGGTCAGCTTCCGAAATTTCAAACCCATCGTTGGTAGAAACCATAATTTCCAGCCTTTTCCTGCCTTCATTTGATAATTTATTTCCCGACATCAGGATACAGTAGGATTGTTCAGCGCCCCTGCCCACCCTGCCCCGAAGCTGGTGCAACTGCGAAAGCCCAAACCTTTCGGCATTTTCAATTACCATCACCGAGGCATTGGGCACGTCAACGCCAACTTCAATCACGGTGGTTGAAACCATGATATTGGTTTTCCCTTCCACAAAACGCTTCATTTCGTATTCCTTGTCCTCCGTTTTCATCCTTCCGTGCAACACGCTAACCTGGTACTCCGGCATCGGGAAATCGCGGGTAATGTGCTCAAAACCATCCATTAAATTCTTCAAATCCAAAGTTTCCGATTCGCTAATCAAAGGGTAAACAACATAAATCTGCCTTCCCAGCCTGATTTGTTCTTTCATAAAACCAATCAGCCGCAGCCGTTTGTTTTCGAAATAATGCGCTGTTTTTATTTGCTGCCTGCCGGGAGGTAATTCATCAATAATAGAAACATCCAGGTCGCCGTAAAGTGTCATCGCCAATGTTCGCGGAATGGGCGTTGCCGTCATCACCAGCACGTGGGGAGAAATATCGTTTTTCTGCCAGAGTTTTGCTCGTTGCGCAACCCCAAAACGGTGCTGTTCGTCAATAATGACAAAACCCAGGTTGTCGAAAACAACAATGTCTTCAATCACGGCATGGGTCCCGATTAAAATATGCACACTGCCGTTTAACAATCCTTCGTGAATTCTTTTTCGTTTTGCAGTTTTTGTGGAGCCGGTCAGCAACTCGATGCCAACATCCATTCCATCCAGCATTTTGGAAATAGAATTATAATGCTGGTTAGCCAGAATTTCAGTTGGCGCCATAAAGCAGGATTGGTAGCTATTGTCCATGGCAATCAACATACTCATCAGCGCAACCAATGTTTTGCCGCTGCCAACATCG
>DATCTB010000431.1:0-3448 GCA_036568185.1 Bacteroidales bacterium
CCAGGATTATGATAAAGGGGTAATTAATTCTAAATTGATTTCTAAGGTAGTTGAGCTTTCCAAAAAGTTGAATATTCCTGTAGCCGTAGATCCAAAAAAGAAGAATTTTCTTCATTATAAAAATGTTACTCTTTTTAAACCAAATTTGAAAGAAATTAAGGAGGGCCTGAATATTTCATTTGATGCCAATAACAAAGCGGAATTTGAAAAGGCGATTGATAAATTACAGGAAAAAATTAATGCTTCCATTATTTTGAATACTTTATCCGAAAAAGGGGTGTATATAAGGTGGGGCAAGAAAAGTAAAATTATTCCAGCGCATGTTAGAAATATTTCTGATGTTTCAGGCGCTGGCGATACAGTAATAAGTGTTGCAGCATTATGCCTCGCACTGAAAATTGAAATTCCCGATATGGCTGCTATTTCAAACCTAGCAGGTGGGCTTGTCTGCGAAGAAGTAGGTGTTGTACCTATAAATAGTGGACGATTACAAAGTGAAGTTATCAAATTGCTGACCTGATTTTTAATAAAAACTTTTTTGAAATAAATTTTAAATGGTTCAAGAAAAAAAAACCGAAGGAAAAAGAGTGAAAGTCGAAGCCATGTTTAATGACATTGCCCCGAAGTATGATTTTCTCAACCATTTTCTTTCGGCAGGAATTGATATTCAGTGGAGAAAACAAGTAAGCAAATTACTTGCACCCTCACAGCCAAAAGTTATACTTGATGTAGCTACCGGCACTGGCGACCTGGCAATTGAACTGTGCAAACTGAAACCCGATTCGATTGTAGGAATTGATATTGCCGACGAAATGCTTGCCGTTGGCCGTAAAAAAATTCAGAAAAAAAAGCTTCAGAGTATTATTGATTTGCAAAACGGCGATTCAGAAAACCTGGACTTTGCTGCTAACACATTCGATGCGGTAACCGTTGCATTTGGAGTGAGAAATTTTGAAACGCTGAACAAGGGATTGGAAGAAATGAACCGTGTGCTGAAACCTGGTGGGATGGTTGCTATTCTTGAGTTTTCAAAGCCAAAAACATTCCCGATGAAAAACCTGTACAATTTCTATTTCAAATATATTCTTCCTGGCTTTGGAAAAATTGTATCGAAAAATAATGAAGCTTACACTTACCTGCCGGAATCGGTAGAAAGTTTTGCCGAAGATGCGGGTTTTTTAAAAGAAATGGAACTGGCAGGCTTCAAAAAAGTTAAACAAAAAAGGCTCACTTTTGGGATTTCAACTCTTTATAGTGGAACTAAATAAAGCCTCTTATCATTCAAAATTTTAGATTAAATTTGCCACTCTTTTTAATCGCAAAATACTAATAACAAACATTAAACGTTATCATAAAAATCATTCCGGTTTGAAAAGAAACTTAATTATTATCCTATCACTCATAGCTTTCTCTTTCACAATTGCAAATTCTGCTTTTGCTCAAAAGCGTAAAGTATTAAACCTGCAACATTATGATGAAGAGCCTTACCATTTTGGATTTATTCTCGGTTTAAATCAAATGTTGTTTACAGTTAAGCCCGTTAACAACCTGCCTTTTATAAAATGGGAGCCAAGCCAATCGCCTGATATTTTTGCAGATTCATTATTTGTTTACAGCGTTACTTCCTCGCCCACTCCGGGATTTACAATAGGTATTCTTGGAAACCTCAGACTTGGAAAATATTTCGATATGAGGTTTATACCGGCACTTTCATTTGGGGAAAGAATTTTAAATTATAGCATTTTATCCTACGAAGACGGCGAATCACAGCTCATAAATACTGAAAAAAGCATCAGTTCAACCTATGTTGATTTTCCACTTGAATTCAGGTATAAATCAAAAAGATTGAACAATATGCTGGCATACGTCCTGGGTGGCGTAAGCTATTCAATAGACCTTGCTTCGCAGCAAAAGGCTGAGGAAAACAGCAATACCATCACGGTGAAACTTCTGAAAAACGATGTTTCGTTACTTGCTGGAGCCGGCGTTGATTTCTATACCAGTTATTTCAAATTTGGCATACAGGCTCGTATGTCTTACGGCTTGAATAACCTGATTCAATACGAAGGGAATTTATATACAAATAGCATCCAATCATTAAAGTCGAAAGTATTCATGCTTTCCTTTACATTTGAATAAAATGAATAATATGGCAGAAGAAAAAAATTCAGAACGCCAACAACTATTTTCAGACCTGATTAAGAAAGCAGAGCTGAAACAAAAGGTTTTTTCCAACACTTTTGAATCATTCAGGCTTTTCAAAAAGTCAATCGACAAACTTACAGCCGAATACGAAGAATACTACAGCAAGCATCCCGTTAAGCGCCACGTTCCGTTTGAGGCAAGAATGCGCGGTGATTATGAAATTGAAGTAAAATTTGGCGGAGATATTCTTTTATTTTTGATGCATACCAATGTATTCGAATTTTCAAGGGACCATGCAGTTATGCGCACTGGCTATATCAGAGAAGAAAAAGACCGTTCATATTGTGGAGTTATTAATATTTATAATTTTTTATCCGATTCCTTTAAATACAACCGAATAAATGATGTTGGCTATATGATTGGCCGTGTATTTATTAACAAAGACAAACATTATTTTATCGAAGGAAAACGAGAACTGGGTTTTATTTACAATAACTTCGAGAATAATATAATTGACTCATCTTCAGTTGAAAAACTGATTGAAGCAGCAGTCGCTTACACAATCAATTTCGACTTACTTACACCCCCTTACGAACAAATGAAGGAGGTAACCGTTAGCGAAATGAAAAACACGCTTGATGCTATTTCTTTAAAAACCGGAAAACGCCTTGGATTCCAGTTCCAGGCTGATAAACCGGACGAAGAAAAATAGTTTAAAAAGAATTATATTCAGATTTTTTCAAAGAATTTCAAAAAAGGTTTGACAGATAAATTATTTTGCTATTTTTGCACCCGCAAATGACCTCTGCTCCGTTCGTCTAGCCAGGTCAGGACGCCAGGTTTTCATCCTGGTAACACGGGTTCAAATCCCGTACGGAGTACAAAAGCCGCAGTTTAACTGGCGGCTTTTTTCATGGCTATAAATTTTTAGTATTTTTGCCAACCCAAAACTAAACCTGCTCAAATGTTATTTACAATCACTCATGAATTTTTATGCAAACAAATAATATACACCGCCTCCAGGGCGTAAGGCATTTAACAGATTCAACTTATATACTTGAAGTTGAACGAAACGGGATGGAGTTTGAGGCCGGTCAGCACATCTTACTGGGCATTGCCAATAACATCCACAAACGAGAATATTCCATCTACAGCGGAACAAAAGACCAAAACCTTGAACTGCTTATCAAGGAAGTTGAAAGCGGCACCGTTTCCAAACAAATGAAAAGGCTAAACCATGGTGATGCACTTGAGATTGAAGGCCCGCTTGGCTTTTTTACAATTGATAAAAATTATATCGAAC